>SSFW01000095.1 GCA_008015595.1 Nitrosomonas sp.
ACGATGAGCAGCAGATCAGGCCTTGGGCGACAGGCCGAAAGAATTGGTTGTTTGCCGGAACACAGCTGGCAGGCCAGCGCGCGGCTGCCGTGATGAGCCTGATCCAAAGCGCCAAGCTCAACGGGCTCGACCCCTACGCGTACCTGCGTGATGTGCTCACGCGGCTGCCCACACACAAGGCCAGTCGGATCTCGGAATTACTGCCCCACCGCTGGGCAAGCGTACGCGCTGGCTGAATTCAAAAGAAATTGAAGTGGATTGGTGTCCACGCCATTTGGCGTGGACACCAATACGCTATTGCGGCTGCCAGGGGTTGATGGGGTGGCTGAACGCTTACGGTTCTAATCACAGCATCTCTTCGGGCCGCTCATCGGCCAATGCTGCCGTTGGTCCATGACTCTTGTTCTGTCAGCTAGGTGGCGCTTACCGGTCTTTGAACCCTACCTAGCCCCGATAGCCGAGCTTCAAGTCCGCGAATATGTGCTTAAGACTCAAATTGCTTGGCGTTCCGCTTGATTTCGCAAAACGTTGAACCATCCAGGCGTGTCTTCGATGATGGTCCAAAGCCTCTGGGGGATGGTAAGACGAGCGACATCCTGAAACGAAACTGAGAGTTTGACATCGCTGTCGCGCCCAACTCGTGCGTGCGCAACCCAGTCCGGGTTCATAACCAGCCCCTGACCAAGCGCGACGAGCGAAAGCCCTTCATCAATGGCCCGTTCGGCCTGTTCAGCCGTTCGTATCTGCCCCGCCGCGATCAACGGAACACGTCCAGCGATGTAGTCATGCAGAATGCGCACGATCGTACGTCCGGACGTGTCATCGACAGGCCTTTGGTCAAGTGCACTACCGAGCGAAGCATGGACATAGCTCACGCCGCCGTCGATGAGGCGATCAATCAGTTGAAGTGAGTCCGTGATGCGCAGACCGCCCTCGTTTCCTTCCTCCACCGAGATGCGATAGCCAAGCGCGAAGGGCCGATCGGCATGTGCCTCAATCACGCTCTTTACGGCATCGACGACCGCGAGCGGAAATCGCATCCGGTTTTCGAGCGAACCGCCCCAACGGTCATTACGACGATTGGTATGCGGGGAGAAAAAGTTCTGGATCAGGAAGCCGTGCGCACCATGCAGTTCGACGCCGTCAAACCCCGCAATGATTGCTCGGCGGGTTGCATCGGCGAAGGCTTGGATGACTTCGAGAATTTCTTCTTCGCGAAGCGGGCGCGGCATAAGAGCGGGTGCAAACGGACCCGCTTCGCCCTCCACGGCGCTGGCGCCCACAACGTCCGAGACCAATGCTGGCAGCGTCTTCACGCCCGCATGGAAAATCTGGAGGAACGCGGGGGCGCCGCCGCTTTTGGCGGCCGTTGCCAATCTCGTCAGGCTAGGAATGAAGCGATCGTCATGAGCGGCAAATTCCCCCGTAAAACCGATGCCATTTTCCTGAACATGGGTGCAACCGGTAATGACCAGGCCAACGTCCTGAGCCCGCCGCCGGTAATAGGCTTCTTCATCATCAGACACCGTGCCATCGTCGTTGCTAGCCCACGTGGTCATCGGAGCCATCGCAATACGATTGCGTAGGACAAGGTTTGGCGCGAGTGTGATCTGCTCGAATAACTTCCTGTGTTTCATCGGTAACTTGCCTTTTATTAATGTCGTCCGGCGGCTGCCTGCGATCGACTGTTCTGCTGGGGCGCCGATTGCGATGCCCGCAGCAGTGAAATCAGATGGTGTAGTCGATCTGGCTCATGTGCTCCACGCCCATGCGGTCCCCGTACACGACAAACCTGGACAGCGAGGTTTCGATCTCCTGCACGTCTTCTGGTGTAAGGTGGATGTATTGCGCACCCAGATTTTCGAGCAGGTGTGCCTCGTTACGCGTACCCGGGATCGGGACGATGTTCGGGCCCTTTGCCAGCAGCCATGCGAGCGATATTTGAGAAGGGGTTGCGCCTTTTTTGGCCGCGTAAGCTTTCAGCCACTCAATGATCGGCATGTTCCTGGGAAGGAATTCGGCGGACAAACGCGGGAAGCCAGAGCGGAAATCCGTTGCCGGATCAAACTTGGTATTCATGTCGATTTTGCCCGTAAGGAAGCCTTCTCCGACCGGTGCCCACGGCACGAAGCCAATACCCAACTCTTTGCAGGTTGCCAGAACACCGTTCAATTCGACATTGCGCGTCCACAGCGAGTATTCGGTTTGGACCGCGGATACAGGCTGCACAGCATGGGCCCGGCGAATGGTTTTTGCGCTCGGCTCCGATAGGCCGAAGTGCAGAATCTTTCCCTGCTGAATAAGCTCCTTCACCGCACCGGCGACATCCTCGATAGGTACATTAGGATCGACGCGGTGCTGATAGTAAAGGTCGATGCGATCGGTCCGGAGACGCTTGAGGGATTCCTCGACCACTTTCCTGATGTGTTCGGGTCGACTGTCCAGTGCGATGGTGCCGTCGATCGCGAAGCCAAATTTCGTGGCAATCTTGACCTGATCGCGAACGGACTGGAGTGCTTCACCAACCAGCGCTTCGTTCGTATAGGGACCGTAAACCTCGGCCGTGTCGAAGAAGGTCACGCCATTTTCAAATGCCTTGCGGATTGTTTTCAGGCCCTGTTCTTTCGGCGCGGGCGGTCCATAGTTCGAGCTGATGCTCATGCACCCTGCGCCGATCTCGGACACCTGCATCGTTCCTAGTTTTCGCTGTTTCATCGTGGATTCTCCATTGGGTTTAGTGTTTTTGTCTCGCGCCTGAGCCGATCCGCTTCCCAGCATTGGACCCATCGCCACGGCGGCGCCTAATAAAGCAGAATTCTTCAAGAACTGACGACGCCCGTTATCTTCAGAACCTCGTCGATCACATACCTGACCCATTGATCGAACAGTTTCGTCATTTGCTGTCATGAGCTTCACCTCTTATTCGTTTGCGACACGTTTTATTGCAGAGCACATCGTCAAAATAGCACCCGCAGACACATAAAATTAGAGGCTATAATCTTCTTGTACTTATAAGCATGGATTATTAATGGTGCGGAAAAGCGTGGATGATTTGATCTACTTCCTGGCGGTTGCACGGGAGCGGAGTTTCACTCGGGCGGCCGCGGCACTTGGCGTCTCTCAGCCTGCATTGAGTCAGACGATCAGGACACTCGAAGAACGCCTGGGCGTGCGCCTGCTCACCCGCACAACGCGTAGCGTCTCGACAACTGAAGCAGGCGAACGCTTGCTCAACACAATTAGCCCGCTCTTTGATGGCATTCAAGACGGGTTGGCAGCGTTGAGCGAACTCAGGGATAAGCCAGCAGGTAGCCTACGCATCACTTCAGTCGAACACGCCTCCCGAACAATCCTCGCGCCTGCGCTGGCGAAGCTCCTACCCGACTACCCCGACATCAATGTCGAAATCATTAACGACTATCGCCTCACCGACATTGCGGCCGATCGCTTTGATGCTGGCATCCGCCTTGGCGAGCAGGTTGCGCAGGACATGATCGCTGTGCGTATCGGGCCGGACTTCGAGCAAATAGTCGTAGGAGCGCCCGCGTACTTCAAGAAGCGCAACAAGCCAAAAACGCCGCATGATTTGACTGAGCACCATTGCATAGCGCTTCGCCTACCGACATCAGGCGGTTTTTGGTCGTGGCCATTTGTGAAAAATGGGCGCGAGCTGAATGTGCGTCCCGAAGGACAGCTAGCCTTCAACACGATCGCGCTTCACCTCGATATGGCATTGGCGGGGCTTGGGCTGGCATATCTGCCTGAGGACGTGGTGAAAGAGCATCTTGAGCAAGGTCGGCTGGTGCGTGTGCTCGCCGATTGGTCTGCGCAAATGTCGGGTTATCACTTGTATTACCCGAGTCGCCGCCAGCAGACTCCCGCATTTTCCCTGCTCGTCAATGCGCTGCGCTATCCAGGGCGAGCGTAATGGGGCAACCCCGATTGCTAGCGTTCGCCAAATCAAGAAGTTGCCGCTCAGCATGATTTGCAGCCAAGAGACAGCTATGCGTCACATTGCTGACTGAAATAGCTCGTCCGTCGAACGGCGGCAAAGGTTTAGGTTTGTTTGACGTCAGCCCCCACGGGAAGGGGGTTCAGGACGCACGAACGCCTGTGGGCTGACGTTGAATAAACCTCCAGGGACGAAACCGCGGAATGCTGCAATGCGGTTTGGGGTGGGCGGTGGCCTATGGGGTTTTGACCTTTGCACCGATGGCTGAACAGGCCGATGACGCCAGAGTCGAGGCATCGCCAATGCTACGAGCACCGCCAATAGCCTTGAATGAGGTGATGAATGCGAATCCCTGAGGCCGCAAATTCCGGCGATATGGCCGCGAGTCGCAACAGATTGCCTTCGGCACCGGGAATCCGGAAGCCGACCTGGGCAAATCACGAAGATACTTCCGGTGGAGCATCATGGCGGTGCGCGGATCAGTTGTCGGTGGATGATGATTTCAACGATGCGCATGGTGGCGCCGCAGCACCGGCACACGAAATTTGGCACCGCTGTGGCAATCGCGTCATCCACGACCGGCTCGGGCGGGGGTACGTTCAACAATCGCCTCGCCCTGGTCAGACTCACCTGCCGTCTGGCGTTGGCAAGTAAGCCGTAGTGGCGAATACGGTGAAAGCCACTGGGCAGGACGTGCAACAGGAAACGCCGCATAAACTCTGCGGGATCAAGCGTCATCGTCTTGTGACGGGTACGCCCCTTGACCCGATAGTCCTTCCAGCGGAAGGTCACGCCCGTTTCGTCCATGGCCACCAGTCGCCGGTTTGAGATCGCCACGCGGTGGGTATAGCGTGACAGATAGGCCAGCACAGCCTCGGGGCCAGCGAATGGGCGCTTGGCATACACCACCCACTCGCAGGCGCGAAGCGGTGCCAGCCAACGGCTGAACGCACCGGCGTCGGCCAAGTTCTTGTGCTCACCGAAGAACTGAAGTTGTTGCGCATGATGCAGCTTCTCCAGTTCCTCGGTGAAGCGTCGCCGAAACAACCGCGACAGCACACGTACCGGAAGAAAGAATCCCCGTCGGCATGCTACCCAGCGCTCACCGTCTCGAGAAATACCGCCACCCGGGACGATGCCGTGGACGTGAGGATGGTGAGTCAGCGCAGAACCCCAAGTATGCAGGACCAGCGTGGCGCCGACTTGCGCGCCCAGATGCTTCGGATCGGCAGCGATGGTTATCAGCGTTTCTGCGGCCACTTCAAACAATAGGCGGTAGATCGCTGCCTTATTAGCGTAAGCGATCGTGCTGATGGGTTCGGGCAGCGTAAAAACGACGTGGTAATACTCAACTGGCAGCAGATCCGCTTGTCGGGCCTCCAGCCATTTCTGCGCAGCACGCGCCTGACACTTCGGGCAGTGTCGGTTGCGACAGGAGTTGTAGCTGATCTCCTGATGGTTGCAGGCATCGCAATGAAGCGCATGCCCTCCCAGTGCCGCGGTGCGGCACTGTTCAATGGCCGACATCACTTTGAGCTGACCAAGGCTCAGGTGTCCTGCCTGCTGCTTGCGCCATGCTGGGCCATGGCGGCGGAAGATGTCGGCGACTTCCAAGGCGGGCCGCCCCATGATGCCCCTACGCGGAGTTCAGTCTCTCCAACGGACTGACCACCTCACGCAGGATGTCGGTGGCGACCTGGGCATACAGCGCCGTCGTTTCCAGCTTCTTGTGCCCGAGCAGGACCTGAATCAGGCGGATGTCGACCTTCTGCTCCAGCAGGTGGGTGGCAAAGGCATGGCGCAGGGAATGCATCGATATGCGTTTCTCGATGCCCGCCTCGTCAGCAGCTACGTGGATCGCTCGGTTGAGTTGCCGGGTGCTGAGGTGCCGGACCGGGTTCTGGCCCGGAAACAGCCAGCCACCGTCAAGCATCTTGCCTTGGGCACGAGCGACGCGCCACCAGACACGCAGGCGTTCGAGGAGAACCGGCGAGAGCAAGGCGTAGCGATCCTTCTGCCCTTTGCCTTGTTCAACCCGAAGGGTCATACGCTGGCTGTCAATGTCGCCGACCTTCAGATGAACCACTTCATTGACCCGCAGCCCGGTCGCGTAGGCCAGCGCCAGTGCAGTCTGGTGCTTCAGGTTGCCGGCGGCGGCTATCAACCGCTTCACCTCGTCGGGGCTCAGAATCTCCGGCAGCTTGCGTGGCAAATGTACCGGCTTCATCTTGGCCATCACCTCGGGGCGGTCCAATGTGACGCCGAAGAAAAACTTCAGCCCACAGATCGCAGCATTCAGCGATGCTGGCGAAGTCCCGCTGTCGACCAGGTGCAACTGATAGTTGCGCAGGTCCTCGATACTGGCGGTATCCGGTGATCGCCCGTGGTACTTGGCAAATTGCCTGACCGCACGCAAGTAGTGGGTCTGTGTCTTCTCCCCAAACTTGCGCATCCGCATGTCTTCGATCATCCGCTGACGTAACGGGCTGATGCTCGGCTTCTGAGTTTCCATGGCTTGCTCCTGTCAGAAATCGAGGCGGGATTGCCTCATTTCCAACATCGGCAATTCCCAGCCGATGCAAACCTCTTTCTTTACAGAACCACCGATGACCGGTGAGCACCTCCACTACCGCGCGAGCGGTTTAGTCCTTGGCCGAAGAGCCGACGAGGTCTATTTTCAGCGAATGGCGGCTTGAGGAAAGGTAAGCTGCCAACGCCCTTAAAAATGTCATCAGTCGCTTTTGGGCAGATGCTGTTGAAAAACTCGCTTTCCAGCAAAATGGGTAGTCTTGCGGAACATTTCGACCTCCGTAATCGCGCTGTAATCGACGATTGCCCCCCAGGGAAGGTCTCAAGATGCCCTGAAAATATCCGGTTTCGAGTTTTTCAACAGAGTCGGCATCCTGCTGACGTTCGACTCGTGCCGTTCAAGTTGATGATTTCGTCTGGTTGCGCCAGTTCGCAAAATCAGCGCAGCACGCCCTTCTATTGCCGTAGCGACATGGAATTTGTAGATAGATACCCAAGGTTCGAAAATAGGCTGTGGCTAATTTTCGAACGTTACTTACAACCGGCGCACGATCCCCAGTACGCTACTGGCCGCAAATCCCGCCTGCATCGTCAGCAGCCCCAGGCCTTTTGCCGGAGTGCAAAAGCGATCCAAAACAGGTTGGAGGCCAGGAATGCGACGAAGCCCCAACCGGAAATTTGGGTATTCAAGGCAAGCAGGAAGGCACCAACCAAGCCCATCACGGAACCGGTCCATTCGGTTGTTTTCTGGCTTATCATCAAGCGATTTTCCCACATGAGCCAGTAATGGACGACTTAAAGCCAATCCGTACGCCTTGGAACGGATTCCCAGACGTGATCATCCATTCGCCAGAATTGGCGGTGAAAAAGCACGTCGTCTATGCGGAGGCAAAAGCCGGTGACTCTGATGCCGCCTTCCTGCTCGTGCAGGACACCATCTCGCCGGATGCCGTTGAAAAAGTCATCGAATTGGCAGGTGCTCGAAATCCCCTCCTCGCTTCGGCTCACGCGTTTGAGAAGACCGGCGTGAATGCAATTCCGGAAGCCTTGGCTGATGAACTGGCGGAACGGACAGGATTCCCGGTCGACGGCTCGATCGTCCAGATCAATGTTGTCGGCCACACTGGAGCAAATGGCTTCTCCAGATTGGCCAGGCAGGCACTTTTTGACGGTGATGTTGTAGCGGATGCCGACTACCTTCTTGTCGACGACTTTATTGGTCAAGGCGGTACGCTAGCGAACCTCAAGGGCTATATTGAGTCCAAAGGGGGAAAGGTAATAGGGGCTACGGTCTTGACCGGAAAAGACTTCTCGGCCAAAATTGCCCTAACAAATGAACGACTTGCAACACTGAGAGCTAAACATGAAGATCTTGAAGATTGGTGGCAAGCCCGGTTCGGTCACGGCTTCGACCGTCTTACTGAATCAGAGGCTCGCTACCTCGAACGCACCAACGATGCTGACACAATCAGAAATCGCATTACTGAGACAGAGTAAGCGAGAGATTGCTGCGCGGTACAGAACCACTCATAAGCTTGCTGCTGCCTGATCCGACAGCAACGCTTACAGCCGGACTTAAATGACGGCAAACCCTAAGGCCACCTAGCGTGGCCTTAGTTGCTTTTGGGCGGCGAAGTCGTAACAGCGAATGTCGTGACGATATAGTGATCGAAGATTAATCACCATTCGTAGATCATGGGGTCAGCTCACGAAACGGAAAAAATCGTACGCTAAGCCCCTCACCGCTCTTCACTTCACCAGGTAGGGCTTGTTGATGGTGGCCGCGAGATCGGGGCCTTTGTAGTACGGCCGAATCCAGATCAGCTTGCGATCTTGGCTCTCTGGCCCGTGTGGCTGTCGGCGCCAATGGCCGCGAACCATGAACCTCACCAGTGGCTTGCCGCCACCGCTCCCGCCTTCGCCGCCTTCTGCCTCGCCTTTCTGGATTACGATGGGGCCAACGGATGCGCCCACCTCTTCATAGTCGAGCGCGGTATACCGGCCTGTCGTTTGGAGCAGTTTTCGCCGTTTCGGTAGCGACGCGATGCCCTTTGCCCTGTCCTCGATCTCCTTGCGTGGGCTCTCCTTGGCCGTCAACTCAGCCTTATCGGACGACAGGTACAACACGGCATTGAGGACAATCCGGTAGAAGGCAAGCCCATCGGTGTAGAAGGTATCGTCGTCCTGGTGCGCGATGGACTCTTCATTCAGATTCACGCTCATCCCGATACCGAGGTCGTTCGGCGTCAGGGTTTCCCAGTCCGTGCGCAGTGCCTGCTCCAGAGTCCAGTTGTCGCCCAGGTACAGCTCGCGCTTGAGCGCCAGATAGGACGTGTCCGGTAGCCTGGCGTGCCAGGCGCACATCAGTAGTTTGCGACCGGGCAGGCCCGCACCGGCAGGATGCATCGTGAGGAACACAGAAACCGGCGCGGAGTAGTCCAGGCCGGCGACGTTCATGGCCCAGCGCCCAGCATCACCCCGGATGTTGTGCATCGCGTTGATGACGGCGCGGGACGTGAAGGTGAACAGGCATGTTGGAAACGGCAACTGGATCAGTGCCGCCTTCAGATTGATCTCGGTGTTCGCCAAGTGCTCGGCCAGGTTGTCACTGAAATGGAATGTCTTCTTGCCCGCCAGGGCGAAGTTCACCACGCTGTGATACTC
>SSFW01000126.1 GCA_008015595.1 Nitrosomonas sp.
GCCTGGGATGTTCCGACTAGCATCGTAAACCAGAGCAAGGCCAGCGTAATGCTGAAACTTTTCGATAAACTAACCATACCATTGAGCCGGGAATAAGCAGTCGAACGTCCTTTCATGGTTAAACTCCTTTCTGATGACGGTAGCAAGCAAGTTGTTAGAATGATTATAACCGATCGTATTACTAAAAAATCGTTATCTCGACGCGCTTGAATTAATTGCTGATGATCTGCAGAGTGTGATGTAGAACCAGGCTGTAGTCGACAACAATCGCAGCCAATTTGATAAGATAGGCTATGCGATAAACCCATATAACATCACAGCGTTCATCGAGGGATGAATAATCGATAAGCTTTTGACAATTGAGAACATGCCTATTAATAACTTTTTCAATCACCCGGATTTTTTAAGACGATGGTGAAGCGTTACTATTCAATGGAACAAAACAGAGGAAAGGGGGAAATCCGTAAGCTCGTTGCTTTGTGGCAGTTCCTGAAACCCTACCAATTGCGTTTCTTTTTTGCGCTGATCGCTATGGTGATTGCTGCTGGCTCAGTGCTTGTGTTAGGAACCGCGCTGAAACACGTCATCGATGAAGGGTATGTGCTCGGTGATATGGCAGCACTCAACCGAACGTTATCGATTGTAGCGATAGTCGCGCTTGTGCAAGGGATTGCAACCTTTATTCGCTACTATCTGTTTACCTGGGTTTGTGAACGGTTCGTAGCCGATATTCGCAAAGCGGTGTTCGGCCACATACTCAATCTATCGCCTGCATTCTTTGAGAAAACCCGCACCGGGGAAGTCATTTCACGATTGACCAACGATACTCAACGTATTGAAACCGTTGTGATTGGTGTTTTTTCCTTTGCGTTGCGCAATTTTGTGATGATGATCGGTGGCATCGTGATGCTCGCGATCACCAGTTTGAAATTGACGCTTATCATAATCGCAGCCGTTCCTTTAGTGGTAACCCCTATCTTACTGCTGGGGCGTCGCGTTCGTAAAACGTCGGAGGAAATGCAAAATCGAGTCGCGGATTCGTCGAGCTATATCGACGAGACGATACATGAGATTCGAGTCGTGCAAGCCTATACCCATGAAGCAGTAGATAGCGCTCGTTTTGCTGATCAAATTGAGCGCGTATTTAAAGCGGGTGTCGAAGCTGGGCGCTATCGTGCCGCGATGATCGCGAGTGTAATCGTACTGGCTTTTTCATCCATCGCGTTTGTACTTTGGATCGGTGGGCGTGCGGTCATTACCGGTGAAATTTCCCCCGGTGATTTATCGGCGTTTCTATTCTATGCAATACTGGTTGCGAATGGCGTGATGGCAATTTCTGAAACATGGAGTGAATTGCAACGCGCGGCAGGCGCATCTGAACGATTAATGGATTTGCTTTCCACCTCGCCCGAAATTAAAGCGCCTCAACATCCTAAAGTGTTACCAGCACAAACTCCTTTAGCTAGTGAACAGGATAATCAATCTTACAAAGCACCGATTGGGCGTGTTCGTTTTGATCAAGTGACTTTTTATTATCCCAGTCGGACCGAGACGGCCGCATTGCAAAATTTCTCGCTGGAAATTCAACCGGGAGAGATCGTGGCATTTACAGGACCATCGGGTGCAGGTAAAACCACAGTATTTCAATTACTGTTGCGCTTTTATGATCCGCAACAAGGTCGCTTGTTGGTTGAAGGGGTCGATATTCGGGAACTGGAACCAACGGGATTAAGGCAACATTTTTCGATTGTTACCCAAGAACCTATCGTTTTTGCGGATAGCGTACTGGAGAATGTGCGTTATGGTCGACCACACGCAACGCGAGAAGCAGTAATCGATGCGTGTCAGGCAGCTTATTGCATGCAGTTTATTGAGAAATTACCTCACGGCCTCGATACTCAACTCGGCGAGCGTGGCACTAAACTCTCCGGTGGGCAGCGGCAACGGATTGCTTTAGCACGTGCATTCCTGGCCGATCGGCCGATATTGTTGCTCGATGAAGCGACCTCAAGCCTCGATGCAGAGAGTGAACAAATGGTTCAACAAGCGATGGATAAGCTGATTCATACTCGGACTACATTGGTGATTGCCCATCGTTTTTCCACGATACAATCAGCGGATCGCATCATCGTCATGGATCATGGCACTATTCAAGCGATGGGTACCCACCGCGAATTAATCGAGCAAGGAGGACTCTATGCTCGCCAAGCTGCATTACAGTTGGTCACTGAGTAAAAATTTTGAGGAAAATACATGACTTTTGAAATCGATACCCTCCTTCCCCGTTTTAGACGATTGATTCCAGCGGTCGATGAATGCTCGTTACGCATCGTTGCAGAAACCGCTGAATTTACCGCCGTCAGGCAAGATGTTGCAATGCCTTTGATGCGTGTCATCGATCATGGCGCCATGATTAGCATCCGTGATGCAGACGGGTTGGGTTATGCAGCCACCGCTGATCTGAGTGATGCAGGATTGCGTGCAGCACTTGATCGGGCTCGAGATTGGGCACGTTTATCGAAGCGGCGTAGCGTGTTGAGTGATGCCATTTTGAAATTACCCATTGCGAAAGGGCGTTATCGTTCGTCGACGACCAAGCCCTTCAATTGGGCTATGGCTGATCGTATCGATGTGCTGATGAAGGAATCGCAAGCGTGCAAGATTGATGCACGCGTCGTTGATTGGCAAGCGAGTTTGACAACACAGCATATCCAAAGCGCACTGATGACCGCGGATAGCCTGGCGACTGGTGATTATGTATTGCAGGAAACCGATATCACTATTCCAGCGCTGCATGTTACTGCTTATGAGGGCGGAGTCACCCAAACGCGATCTTGGGGTGGGCGGGATAATGGTTTTTGTCAGCAAGGGGGTTATGATGTGCTAGAGCGTGCAGGGTTTATTGGCAGCGGGCAGCTTGCAGCGCAGGAAGCATTGCAATTACTGGCAGCGCCGAATTGCCCGAGTGGAAAATTCGATTTGTTACTGATGCCCGATCAACTCATGTTGCAAATCCATGAATCGATTGGCCATCCGCTCGAACTGGATCGTATCTTAGGCGATGAGCGCAACTATGCCGGTACTAGCTTTGTAACGCTTGATATGTTTGGTTCCTACCAGTATGGGTCACCATTGTTGAATGTCACTTACGATCCTACCCAAGCAACTGAACTGGCTACTTTTGCGTATGACGATGAAGGCATGCAAGCCCAACGCCAATATATCATTCAGAACGGTATCTTGTTGCAACCCTTGGGTGGTATGCAATCGAACCGACGCGCCCAGCAAATGGGCTATGCATTTGATGCCGTAGCGACATCCCGCGCCTGTGCCTGGAATCGACCGCCGATCGATCGCATGAGTAATTTGAATGTCGAACCGGGTACTGCAACGCTCGATGAAATGATTGCTTCAATCGAAGATGGCCTATTAATGAAAACCAACGCAAGTTGGTCGATCGATGACTCACGCAATAAATTTCAATTTGGTTGTGAATGGGGGCAACGTATTCGCAACGGTAAATTGGCTGAAATCGTTCGTAACCCTAATTATCGCGGTATTTCTAAAACCTTCTGGCGTTCATTAGCCATGGTGGGAAACGCATCGACCTTCGAAGTCATGGGAACGCCTTATTGCGGTAAAGGTGAACCGAATCAGGCGATTTGGGTTGGCCATGCTAGCCCGGCGTGTAAATTTACCGGGATCGATGTATTTGGAGCAGAGCGATGAAAGATTATTTCTTTGAACTCGTTGATTTTGCTTTGAGTCAGCTTACTGGAACAGAGGTGTTGTTGCTCAAATTCGATGGCGAAGCTTCTGATTTTGTGCGCTTTAATCACGGTCGTGTGCGCCAGCCTTTATCAGTAACGCAACGTTATCTTGCGCTAACGTTGATTCAAGATCAGCGTCAACAATGTGTCACCTTTTCTTTGACCGGAAATAAAGCAGCCGATTGTGAGCTGCTGACTCAACAATTGGGGATGATGCGTCATCAATTGCCAAATTTGCCGATCGACCCCTATTTGCTTTATGCAACCGATGGCTGTGATTCCGATCAGGTGCGCCGCGGTGTGTTGCCAACCGCTGATCAAGCAATTGGCGATATCGTGAACCAAGCGGGTGGCCTCGATTTAGTGGGTATTTTATCCAGTGGGCCGATCTATCGCGGTTTTGCTAACTCGCTGGGGCAATGTAATTGGCACGAGGTCGATGCTTTCTTGTTCGATTGGTCTATTTATCAGGTTGCGGATAAAGCGATCAAAATGAGCTACTCAGGAACGCATTGGGATCGATTGCAACTAAGGAGCCGAATTGAATCAGCGCGCACGCAGCTACCGTATCTCGAGAAAGCTGCAATTAACATTGAACCTGGGGAATATCCAGCCTATCTAAGCGCTGCTGCCGTCAATGAGTTGTTAGGGTTACTGAATTGGAGCGGTTTCTCTGCCAAGGAGCAACATACGCAGCAAAGCGTTTTGCAGGCCTTGGTGAATAAAGAGCGAACGCTTTCCCCGCACATCACGCTACGAGAAAATACTCAGCTTGGCTTGGCGCCTGCTTTTGATAGTGTTGGCTTTGTAAAACCAGACCGGATTACGTTGATCGATGCCGGTCAACATGCGAGTAGTTTAATATCGCCACGCACCGCCAAAGAATATGGATTACAAGCCAATGGCGCCAATGAAAGTGAAACGACGCAATCGCTCGAACTGCTACCAGGCAAGCTTGATAGCACCAACCTACTAGAACAGCTCGATGAAGGCATCTATGTCAGCAATCTGCATTATCTCAATTTTTCAGACCGTACCGCTTGTCGCATGACGGGGTTAACGCGTTTTGCAACTTTCTGGGTTGAACAAGGAAAAATTGTAGCGCCGCTCAATGTCATGCGTTTCGATGACAGTCTTTATCGGATGTTGGGTAGTCATCTCATGGGATTGACACGAGAAACGGAATGGCTGCTAAGTTCAGTTACTTATGGTCAGCGATCGGTACGCTCCAGCCGTGTTCCTGGTGCATTATTATCGAAGCTGCGGTTGACGCTGTGAGTTGATGTTGTTGCTAGAGATTCTTATCTATTGTGCTTCAGTTAGATTGATTTGAATTCTTTCAATATACTTTCCGACAGCTTGAGTGCGATTCCTGAATCACGCGGAGTGAGATTTTTGTCAATTTGATAGTCAGCATCATTACGTCGGGCTCTGAGATCATCAAGTTGGTTAGCAATTTTGGCTTTCCCAGAACTATGAAAATGATCGCGAACCTCTTGATGTATGTTCTTTGAAGATTTATTGATTCCCGATTGGTTTCTTGCAACAAGAAATGCGCTGTAATAGGCTCTGGAAATTACGGTTCGTGTGAAAGATTCGGAATATTGAGTAGCTCCTTTTTGCTGCCTAAATAAGATACTAGCAAGTTGATAAAATTCTACAGGATTAAAAGACATCTATACGTGTGAAATTATTACATGAGGAAGTATTGAAAGAAGTCTGGAATCACTTTCAGCTTTAATAAAAAAATCATCTTCTCGCTCCATGAGATCATCTAAATCCTGTATTTCTGAGTGAATCTTAACAATCAGTTTTGTCCATTCCTCCTCAGGATCATTATGAATAGTGGTTTCAATTTTTACATTTCCAAAAATAATATAAATCTGCGTTAACAGA
>SSFW01000090.1 GCA_008015595.1 Nitrosomonas sp.
TGCAATACCGCATAATGTGCTTTGGTAAGGTTGTAATACTTTGAGCGTCTGCGATAAATCATTACTCAGCCGTCTCTCAAACACTCGTTTATCCTCCTCATCTATGATTACCACAACATGATTATTTGAATGTAAATCAATTCCGCAGTAATGTTGCATGTCAGTCTCCTCATCGTTATTGGAGCAGTCAGTTTAACAACTGACTGCGACGAGGCTGGCTAGAGGATTATCAGGTCTTTCATTAATACAAATTTTACCTCGCTCAGTATGATATAAAATTTGTAATTGCGAGTTGGTAATATTTATCAATCAAAGGATTCATTGATTGATAAAGTGTTTAGTTGATTACTGCTCGAATCCGACGTAGCTATTTATTACCCAGCAACGCATTGATGAGTTGGGATTGGAGTGTCTGGAATTGTTGATTTTGATCGCGCTGCGGAGAAGGTTTTTGCCAGAGCGGGTTTTGTTGGAGGATCGAGACGATTTCTGACCATTTTGCGGGTAATTCCCCGGTGACGGTTTCTTCGATGTGGTCGGGATCATAAGCCGCGTGTCCACGTTGCATCAATTTAGACAGCAATTGCTGTTGGCGAAGATACAAAATTTTGAGGGTGTTTTCGTCGACGCATAGCCATTCTGTTCCTTGGATCTTGGCCTTGATTTCTTTGCCATAACGTTTGAATGTCGACCATCCCGTTCCTGCTAAGGCACCCAGGGCACTCGCTGCGCCTAAGCTCAAACCGCCGACCATTAAGTCGATACCCGCACCAGCGGCTGCACCTTTGAGTGCAGCGCTTCCAGCATCGAGTCCATAAGTTTTGAGGACACCCGGTGCAAAAATATCAAGTTGCCAATGCCCATTGCTAACCGGGATTTTTTGCAGCGCGATATCTTTTTCAGAGAAATTAAAAATAGCTAATAAATCTTCCAGGCAGCGTTGTTCAGCCTTGCGCACAAAATCTTGTAGTTGAGTGGCGGCAGGTGACTGATGGCTATCTTCCGGGGATTCGATTTTGTTGAGCCGGTAGCAACTGACCGACACGATCAATTCTACAATCCGCTTTGCTGCCGAAAAGCAAAGCTGATCCCAAACCTTGGAGCGATAATCGATGAGCTTTTGTAAACGGTCATAATGCGCCTCTACCAACGTTTGTATTTTCTGATAAAGCCGTTTTTCAGCTTCAAAGGAAAAGGCAACGGTATCGAATTCGAGTGAAGCGTGAATATTGATCGTGGCCAGTTTTTTTCGCCATGCTGATAATTCATCTTTATGTCCCGCGATAAAATTAAAAACCGGGATGATCGGTTTCATGGCCTTGCTCAGTATTTCCAGTTCGATGAAATACTTTTCCAAGATCGGTTCTCGCACATCAATGATGTAGAGCAACACATCGCTGCGTAATACTTGCCGAACGACTTTGGCTTCCTGTTCAAACGCATCGCTCACCGATACGGAATTGACGAAGGATTCGAGTATTTCTGCAGGGGATGCCGGTGATTTGTTTTTGGAATCGGTGCTTTTGAGGCGTTTCAACAATCCATGTGCATCTTCGATTCCGGGGGTATCGTGTAAATTCAGGATGGCCTCACTACCGGCATAAATAGTGGCGCGTTCCACGTGGCGCGTTGTGCCTGCTGCATCTTCGATTTTTCCAAAATCAGTGCTGCGCAGCATGGTGCGGATTAGCGAGGTCTTTCCCGTATTGGTGTGCCCGACGACTGCAATATTGAGTAGCGAATCTAAAGCCTGGTCAGAGGGTTTGCTCACGGTTTTCATGGTCATTGATAGATAACGTGTTCAGCAGGGATAGTACAGGCCTCGGCTAGGCGGAACCAGGCTAATTTACGGGCATCATTGACGGAAGCAGTGGTATCCTTGCGCAGTAAATAAAGCCAGACGGGTTGTGAGGTACTGGTGACCAGTTCATGAATCATGCGTTGCACACCTCGATCGGGCAAGCGCTGTAATGAAGCGCCAATGATTAACGGTTGGTTCGATTGCTTAATGGTTGCGGCTGCAGCATCAAAGGAAGCTTGATCGACCACATTGAGATTACATTTCATCGCTTGAGGCCATTGCATGGATTCCTCTAATTCGATACCAACAACGAGCGCATTCGCCGGCGCGATGGACGCTGCCGGCTTGATCATTTGAACCGGTCGTTCTTGCGCAATTTGAGGATCAGCATCGATAACCTGGGCCTCAAATTCATGCGACATGAGCTGTTGCCGCAAAGTGATGTAGTAGGGGAGGTATAAATCGAGCTTATAGCGACTTTCTGCAAGCCTCAGCATGAAAAGTGAAATGCTCAACAGGATAATCCGCGGGAACAAACCATAGACGAGGAGCATGCCTAATAGAAAACTTGCCCACGCACTGCGTGTTTCAGCATCGTGGATAGCTAGGCCGACACGACTCGAGGCGATTTGCTGTGTATCGGGTGATCGAAACCCGATCATTTCAACAGGTGTTCCCAGAAATTGGGTCAATTTGGGTAAGCTGTTATCAGGGAGTAGCGTTGTGCCCCAGATGAAATCGTATTGCTTGGCCATCATCAGCAAAATGAGAAAAGTGAGTCCAGCCCCTAAATAAGCAAGCCAGAACTGATGCGTCAACGTGCTGATCCGCCATTTTCCAATGGATCCGGTTAGGCAGGTTTCCCACCAAGCGCGAGTTGCTAATGCGCGGATCGAATCACTGTCTTTATTGCGATAAGGTAACCAACAAGCGAGCTGAGCCACGACACCGTTCCGAAGGCCTTGTAAATTAAAGCTGATACCTAAAATCCAGAGCAGAATGGAGAGAAAGTTAAAGCCTAACAACACGGTGATAAGCCAGTAAATGTTCAGCGTTGCAGATTCTCCCACTGCGTGGCCAACCGCCACTGCGCCGAGTATGGCTGCAATCATGATGCAAATTCGAGTGGCACGGACAAATAATTTATGGGGCTGTTCGACAGCTTCATTCAACGCATTATCGTGAATCAAACGTTTTGCACGCGTAGTCAGATGGTTCAGAAGATATCGATAGCTAAATTCCCGAGTGCTATGCAAGCGCATATCTGCAACACTCGCATAGGATAATTCTGATCCCTTATTGGTTTCGATATGACGTAGCTGTTCTAAGTGAACGAGATCAGAAAAGTTTTTTTGATTAACATTCATTGTGAAAGCGATTTGCTAAAGGCGCTACACTTTGCAATTTTGTAATGGGTGATTAACAATGGTAAAGCACTCAACATAAAGAATTTCAAAAGATTAATGAAAAGCGCGTGTTATAAAGATTGAAACGTTTGTAAAAGCTAGAGAGGCTTGATTATGAAACCTGTTGTAATTATTAGATTCTTTCCTATCGAAGGGCCCGGTTATTTTGCCACATTTCTTGATAATAATCATATCCCGTGGAAAGTGGTAAAGGTAGATCAGGCTGAAGCTATCCCATCAACCCTGCAAGGATTCAGCGGTCTCGTGTTGATGGGAGGACCGATGAGCGTTAATGATGATTTGCCTTGGATTCCACAAGTACTAGGTTTAATCCAACAAGCGATCGAGCTGAATATTCCAGTCCTGGGCCATTGCTTGGGAGGGCAGCTAATGACTAAAGCGATGGGAGGCGTGGTAACACAAGGACCGATCAAGGAGCTGGGTTGGGGTAAGGTCGATGTGATGAATCATCCGGTTGCAAAAGCTTGGTTGGGGGACATAACTGAATTTGAAGCCTTTCATTGGCATGGAGAAACCTTTTCCATACCTGAAAAAGCAACGTTGCTATTCTCAAGCCCTTATTGCGCGCATCAAGCTTTTGCCACTGATATTCACTTGGCGATGCAATGCCATGTCGAAGTAACGGAGGAGATGGTGCATACCTGGTCGACTTTAAATGCTGCGGAAATTGAACAAAATTTATCCAGCCCTGCAGTGCAAACGGCACAAGCGATGCGAGAAAGACTTCCACAACGTATCGCTGCACTAAATGGGGTGGCTGATCAATTGTATAGAAAATGGATACAAGCGTTGAAAGCTTGAATGACTTCAAAGTGTGATGCGTGGAAGCGCTTACACGGGTCGATCTGATATCATCAATCCTAAAGAAACATAAAAGGGCAAGGAGAGTTAGATATGCTGTGGAAAGGAAGGCGACAAAGTAGCAATATCGAAGACAGACGGGGCCAATATGCGAGGCGTGGTGGCGCGATTGGTGGTGGTAGCATTATCATCGCCCTCATTGCGGTGTTTATTTTCGGGCAAGATCCATTAGTGGTACTGCAAGAACTTCAGCAGCAAGCGGGCATGGTTGAAACATCGAATTCCAATTATGAACCTAACCCTGAGGAACAGCAGGTTTTCGAATTGATTAGTGTGGTACTTGCAGATACTGAAGATACGTGGAATCAAATATTCCAGAAAGCAGGCTATGACTATCAGGCGCCGAAACTGGTTCTTTATTCGGGGATGACGCCGACCGCTTGTGGGACAGGTCAAGCAGCTTCAGGGCCTTTTTATTGCCCGGGCGATCAGAAGATCTATCTGGATTTATCATTCTTAAGTGAGCTACAGCGTATGGGTGCAAGCGGTGATCTGGCTGTGGCCTATGTACTGGCCCATGAGGTGGGGCATCATATACAAACGTTGTCAGGCATTTCGAATAAGGTGCGTAGTCTTCAAAGCCAAACCAATCAAGTGGGGGCGAATGCGATCCAGGTTAAGATGGAATTACAAGCGGATTGTTTGGCGGGCGTTTGGGTTAATCATACGCAAAAAAGAACTCAGTTTCTTGAGCAAGGCGATATCGAAGAAGCACTACAAGCGGCATCTGCGGTTGGCGATGACCAGCTTATGCGTAAAGCCGGACTGCCACCTCGGCGTGAAGCCTTTACACATGGTTCTTCTAAGGAAAGAATGAGTTGGTTTAAGCAAGGTTTAAAAACCGGTGATCTAGCGGCTTGTGAAACCGGTATTTAGCTTCTGGATAAATGGTAATCAACTGAATCGATATCAGATCAATGTATGTGATGCGCTTTCACTTAATAATTGCCTATATTTTGCTGAATGTTTCTACACTGGTGATTGCACAATCGCCAGAATTAGGCAATAGCTCATTCGACAAATTTGAATTTGCACTCATTGGTGATGTGCCCTATAGCAGGGATGATTTTGATAAACTTGATCGCTTGATTCATGAAATCAATACTGACCCTCGATTGACATGGGTGCTCCATGCGGGTGATATCAAGAACGGCATATCAGTGTGCTCAGATAGGATTTTTATTGATCGTTTGCAGCATTTTCAGCAATTCAAGATTCCATTTATCCTAACGCCTGGAGATAATGAATGGACCGATTGTCATCGCTTTTTTACAGGGTCATATAACCCGCTGGAGCGCTTAGCGCGGCTAAGGGGGTTATTTTATGCCAATCCAGGAAATAGCCTAGGACAGAAAACAGTTACGCTACGAACACAAGCAAGTGATCCACACTTCTCTGAATATGTAGAAAATCTTCGTTGGCGCAAAAATCACGTCGTTTTTGCGACAGTACATGTCGTCGGGAGCAATAATGGTTGGGCGCAGTTTTCTAATCGCACTGAAGCTGATGATATGGAAGCTAAACGTCGCACGGAGGCTGCGATAGTTTGGATAAAACAAACCTTTGAGGAAGCAAGAAATACGGATGCACGCGGCGTATTTGTGCTATTTCATGCAGATCTAAACTTTGAATATGCGAAAGGAAGCCATGCAAGACTGGGTTTTGATGGAATAATCGAGGTATTTGAGCAGGAGTCTGCGCAATACTTAAGGCCGATTCTACTTGCCCATGGCGATTCTCATCGTTTCCGCGTCGATAAACCGTTACAAAATAACAAGAAACAAACGATCAACCATGTTACCCGTGTCGAAACCTTTGGTGCGAGTAATGTTCATTGGGTTCGTGTTGTAGTTGATCCGGCATCGGCTGAAGTATTTACCATCCAGAAGCAAATCATCAAAAAGAATCGGTGAGCCACGCTGTTGATCGAGTCAATTGCTAATTGATTGCCGAGTAAGCTGACAGGATTTCGTGGTTTAACTGTTGAAGGGTTGCCATAGGATTAGCCGATTGCGTAATCGGCCGCCCAATCACTAAATAGTCAGCACCATTTAGAATAGCAACTTTGGGCGTTGTAACGCGAGCTTGATCGTGCTGAGCGCTATCCGCTGGACGAATTCCTGGGGTCACGAGCCAAAAGTTCTTTTGAGGGATATTTTTCCGAATGATAGCAGCTTCAGCAGCTGAGCAAACGATACCATCCAAGCCACAATCACGGGTTAATGAAGAGAGCTGAGTGGCAATATCCATTGGTGCTCTATACCAACCGATTTCATTCAAGGCGAATTGGTCTAGGCTTGTAAGTACGGTCACTGCAATTAATTTGGTTTTGCCGGGCGGTAATGCATCGCGTGCTGCGAGCAACATTTTTTTCCCTCCCGATGCGTGAACGTTGACCATCCAAACGCCTAGGTTTGCTGCAACTTTGCATGCCTGTGCAACGGTATTGGGAATATCGTGGAATTTTAAATCTAAGAACACCTCAAAGCCGAGCATCATCAGCTGCTCGACTAATTGCGGTCCTGCTGCAGTAAATAATTCTTTTCCTACTTTGACGCGGCAGCAGGTTTTATCTAATTGATTGACTAAATCTAAAGCTTGTTTCTTATCCGAATAATCAAGTGCAACGATAATACGAGGTTCACTCATATAAGGGCGAGTAGATCGCTAAGTTTTTTTACGCAAATGCTTAACGAAGCAAGATAAATACCCAAAACATGAGCCTAGTGCAAAAAAGATCAGAAATAACACGACGAGTGGAACTTGCCAATGAAAATCGAAATAATAGTTAACCGTTACGAGATCAGTATTCTTAGCAGAGAATGTTAATAACAATAAGAAAAACACAAAACCTGCTAACCAAATGAAGATATACATAATCGTCTTTCCTTTAAGATTGAGTAGATAGGAACGCGCTCTATGTAGGTTTCAAATTAAGACTTTTCTTTGTCGAAATCAACATGTTCTCGCATCTTTTTACCCGCTTTGAAGTGTGGAACATATTTTTCAGGAACTAGAACTTTTTCACCAGACTTGGGATTCCGGCCTACACGCGCAGGCCGGAAATTTAGATCAAAGCTGCCAAATCCACGAATTTCAATACGTTCGCCTTTCGATAAGCTATTGGCCATGGCGTCCAGTATCATTTTTACTGCTAGCTCGGTATCCTTGGTCAATAATTGAGGATACCGGGCTGAGAGCCTCGAAATCAACTCAGATTTTGTCATTGATGCCTCTTACCTATTATTCTTCTGTGTTTTTATTATCCATTTTTGCCTTTAGCAAGGCGCCGAGATTGGTTGTACCTGTACTTGCAGGTGTTTTTGAACTAACCATTTGGAGGGCACTACTTTCTTCTTGCTGCTCTTTGGCTTTGATTGAGAGATTGATATTACGATTTTTGCGATCGACATTAATAATCATTGATTCGACTTCATCACCCTCTTTAAGTAGGGTACGAATATCCTCAACTTTATCACGTGTGATTTCAGATGCGCGTAAATAGCCGTCAACTTCTTCAGATAAGCCGATAACGGCTCCTTTCGGATCAATTGCTTTAACTTTACCCTTCACAATACTATTTTTATCATGTTCTGCCACATAAATAGTAAAAGGATCTCCTTCAAGTTGCTTGATGCCAAGAGAAATTCGTTCTTTTTCCACATCGATCGATAGGACGACGGCTTCTACTTCGTCTCCCTTTTTATAATTAGCAATTGCTTCTTCACCGGATTGGCTCCAAGAAAGATCAGACAAATGGACCAAGCCATCGATATTGCCAGGTAAGCCAATAAAAATACCGAAATCGGTAATCGATTTGATTTGACCTGAAACTTTTTCACCCTTTTCATGGCCAGAAGCAAATTCTTCCCAAGGATTTGGTTTGCATTGTTTCATGCCTAGCGAAATTCTGCGGCGTTCTTCATCGATCTCGATAATCATCACTTCAACTTCATCGCCCAGTTGAACAATTTTTGAAGGATAGACATTCTTATTCGTCCAATCCATTTCAGAAACATGCACTAACCCTTCGATTCCTTGTTCTATCTCAACGAAAGCACCATAATCGGTTAGATTGGTTACTTTACCAAACAAACGAGTGCCTTGTGGGTAGCGTTTGGAGAGTCCAACCCATGGGTCTTCTGTTAATTGTTTCAATCCAAGCGACACACGATTTTTTTCTTGATCAAATTTTAAGACTTTCGCAGTCACTTCATCCCCGACATTGATAACTTCTGAAGGATGTTTAACGCGACGCCATGCTAAGTCAGTGATATGCAATAGACCATCAATTCCACCTAAATCGACAAAGGCGCCATAATCGGTAATATTTTTGATAATGCCATGAACAGTGGAACCTTCTTGGAGGTTTGCAAGCAATGATTCGCGATCTGCACCTTGTGTTTCCTCAAGCACTGCACGCCGAGAAATAACAACATTATTGCGTTTTTTGTCCAGTTTAATAACCTTGAACTCCATTTCTTTGTTTTCATACGGAGTCGTATCTTTAACTGGGCGAATATCAACCAATGAACCCGGAAGGAAAGCGCGAATCCCATTAACCATAGCAGTGAGACCGCCTTTAACTTTTCCGTTTACCATCCCACTGACAATCGTTCCTTTCTCCATGGCTTCTTCAAGATCATGCCACGCATTTAACTTTCTTGCTTTATCCCGCGATAGTCTTGTTTCTCCATAACCATCTTCAAGTGCATCAATAGCCACGCTAACAAAGTCACCGGCTTTAACCTCGATTTCTCCCCGGTCATTCTTAAATTCATCGATAGGGATATAACTTTCAGACTTTAAGCCCGCGTTAACAACGACGAAGTTGTAGTCAACACGAACGATTTCTGCTGTAATTACTTCTCCCACACGCATTTCTTTACGTGCGAGACTTTCTTCAAAGAGTTGAGCAAAATTTTCTGAGGAGTCTTTCAGGTTAGCGGCAGTAGTCATTATAAAAAATTACCTAATTTGTTAATCAATCCAATCCCCTTATAAGAAGGGGATTGTTGGTTATTGGGTTGAAAAAAAGATTATTTACTTAAAGAAAGAACGAAGATTTATGTATTGCGTATTGCTTGATACCACTTAACAACTTCGTTCACGGCTTGATCGATACTCAGAAAAGTTGTATCGAGTAACTTCGTATCTGCAAATTGTTGCAAGGGAGCAATTTCTCGTTTGCTATCACGCGCATCTCGTTCGTAAATATCTTGCTGTAAGATATTGATGTTAGCATTTATTCCTTTCTCGATCAACTGCTTATAGCGCCTTTGGGCACGTTCTTCGGCGCTTGCAGTAAGAAAAATCTTAAGGGATGCATTGGGGAAAACAACGGATCCCATGTCCCGTCCGTCGGTGACCAATCCTGGCTGCTGCCGGAATGCACGTTGCTTATTTAGTAACATCGTTCTGACGAGTGGAAAGGCCGCAATACGAGACGCGTATTTGCCGCATTCTTCACTGCGTATCAAATCGGTGACATCTTCTTGATTAAGTATGATAGTGGAATCATTGAAACAAACTACTAGATTTTCTGCGATGTGAGCCAATGCGTGTTCGTCGGTGATATCGGTCTTTGAACTCATGGCTTGTAATGCAACAAGGCGGTAGAGCGCTCCACTATCCAAATAGTGGAATGTGAGTTGCTTTGCTACACGTTGTGCTACGGTTCCTTTCCCCGATGCGGAAGGGCCATCGATGGTGATGACTGGGATTTTATCCATTTTAAAAGAGATCTCTTGAAAAAAATAAGTTAATTTGACCCGATCGGCGGGTGAGCAATAGCGGTGAATCGTTGAAAATAATCAGGAAAAGTTTTAGCGACACATTCAGGGTTATTAATTCGAACCGGCACGGCGAATGAAACGAGCGAAAAGCACATAGCAATGCGGTGATCATCATAGGTATCGATTAACACATTGGGCGTAATGGATTTGGGGGGGGTAATCACTAAGTAATCTTGCCCATCTTCAACAGATGCACCGAGTTTACGCAATTCAGTGGCCATCGCAGCAATGCGGTCTGTTTCTTTGACTCGCCAGCTTGCGATATTACGTAATTTTGTCGTTCCCTCTGCAAAGAGAGCAAGCACTGCTAAAGTCATTGCGGTATCAGGAATATGGTTGCAATCCAGATCGATGGCACTTAAGTATCGTGTTGTGGGGTTGCATGAAATGGCCGCAGATTCCACCCAGTTTTCACCATAGGTAATTTTTGCACCCATTCTTTCGAGTGCTTCAGCAAATTTTATTTCGCCTTGCGCGCTATCTTTGTCGACACCGACAACTCGTACTGGGCCTCCTCCAATAGCACCTGCAGCGAGGAAGTAGGAAGCAGAAGATGCATCGCCCTCGACATAAATTTTCCCTGGGCTTTGGTAGGTTTGTAGGCCAGGTAAAATAAAGCGCTGCCAGTTCTCATTAATGACATGGACTCCAAATTTTTCCATCTGTGCTAAGGTGAGGCTCACATAGGATTTTGAAATGAGCTCGCCGTCCACGATAATGCTGGTCGCTTCTTTGATAAGTGGGAGCGCCATTAATAATCCACTCAGAAATTGACTGGATACGTTCCCTTTTATCGTAACTGGTGTATTGCGTATTTCTGCTAACTTAATTTCCAGCGGGGGGTAGCCTGGATTGCCAAGGTATTGAATTTCAGCGTGGAGTTGTTTTAACGCATCGACGAGATCCCCGATTGGACGCTCATGCATGCGTGAGACACCTGAGAGATAATAGTGACCACCCATGATTGCGAGTACCGCTAAAAGGGGACGAAAAGCGGTTCCCGCATTTCCTAGAAATAATTTAGCTTCCTGATTAGGAAACTTTCCACCACTTCCTTGAATCTGATAATCCACAGTATCGATTTGCGTGATGCTAATGCCCAGCATTTTAAGCGCATCGAGCATGTGTCTCGTATCATCAGATACCAGGAGGTTTTGCACGAGTGTTTCCCCTTGAGCAAGTGCTGCGAGCAATAAGACCCGATTGGAGATACTTTTAGAGCCCGGCAGTTTAACGGTTCCAAGCGCACACTGAGAAATAGTTAGATCAAGCCATTCCATAGTTTAA
>SSFW01000103.1 GCA_008015595.1 Nitrosomonas sp.
AGATGGAGCAAGGTTTTATAAGAAAAGATGCAACCTTATTACTTGAAATACTCATTTGGTGCCGAGAGGGGGAATCGAACCCCCATGATGTCACCATCGCGGGATTTTGAGTCCCGTGCGTCTACCAATTCCGCCATCTCGGCTTATATGTATAACCTTAAATCCAGCAAGTGCACATTATTACTGAAATAATAGGTCTCAGCAATCCTGTTATTTCAGTAAGTGTATACGTTACCTTTAATTTAACTACTTTATGTATCAGCTTTATCTTCTATAAACGATTGAGTTGCTGATTTGCAGTGTTCTGGGGATCAGAGCCTATTTGAATAATGAAAGGATTTTGAGTCGATCGCGAGAGACTTTCGCAAATTGTCTTTGAGATCAGATTATACAATGGCCTAAACATTGGTTTCATGTTTTTAATTATTTCGACAGTATTAACCATAGAAGGTACGCGAACACCCCGGTGTTCAACTGGCATACCAATAAAATCAAGATTTGCGCCCAATTTACTAAAGTGCATTGCTAATCTTTTTTCAGTTAGCATAAAAAGAATATCAATATGGTGAATATAAGCAAGTTCTACTGTTCCAATAAAAAGGCCAAGTGGAATGTACGGAAAGCGGAAGCGCGCATAATTTGAAATACCATAGTCTTCATCAGAAAGATTGATGGGTCTTTCTGATTCTCCCTTACGACGACGAAATTCTGAAATTACAGCGAGCCTGGATACTTCAGCAATTTTATTGCGAGATAAGAGTAATGAGCCGACTTTAGAGTGATCTAAGGTATTTCCACAGCATTTCTCAAATGGAAGTGGTTGATGTGGATCATCGATTGATGGTCGGATTAATCTTGTGCATCCAATGAATTTATTTAACCTAACACTTTTCATCAAGAGATGAAGGGCGTTGATATCATACTCATCAGTTTCATATTTACTAGCACGCTGGGATTCATAGTTTAAATCTTCACAATAGACCTGATGGCGTACACGAAAAGCTTCATTTTTTAATTCTTCAGATAATGCGGGTACAATTTCAAAATGTTCGCTAAAAGTTGCACCAATATTAATGATTTCATTTTGTGACATAGATCGAAGCCCTATAATAGTTTTTGCGATTTGGAAGCCTTGGGGTTGGCTTTAAAATTAATCAAGCTTTTTTAAATATTCCTTTGTGAATATTTTGTCCGGTAGATCTCTCAAAATCATTTCGGAATAATCGAGTATTGAAACCTCGTCCTTTTTTAGCGCATCCTCCATAATAAGACGAGTCGGGCGTTCAATGCCCAATACCCAATCAAAGTTTTCATAGCGGCTGGTTTTAAGAAGGCGATTTGATAATGAATAGAATTCTGCTCGATAAGGCCAGTAATTGGATTCTTGCACCCAGAGAACAACTTTGTGGTAAGTAACGCTCCGATCGACAGCGGTCAACTCAAGTACATAATATGCTTTGTCATTGATAATTTCTGTACGTAGAAGCTTGGGGTTATAATCTCCAGAGAAGTTTGCACGAGCAATATCACCATTTGCAACTTGACCAACCAAACGCTGGGAAAGCGATAGACGGATAGGTTGGGAAACGCTTGGCATGAATACCCACAAATCACGTTCTTTCATTAATATAGTTTGGCCACGCTCAGATGCCGGCTCAGTTATCATGACAATACTATTTTCATTGCCTTTAGATAACACACGGTATTTATATTCTTCATTTATTTTTTCAGGAGAGATAGTCTTAATATCAACTTCGACTTGAAAGCTTTCTCGGGGAAATCTTATTGCATCAGCTTTTTCTAATATGGCTCTGGCTAGGGTATCTGTGTCTTCTGTTGTATTTGCAAAGACAGACATTGGAATTAGCGTGAAATAAAGAAATAAAAGGTAATTCATAAAATATTGTTGGCTCATATTAGTAATCTCTTTCCAGTAAAATATCGTTTCTGTGAAAACAACCTGGAATCAAGTCTCATGAATATTGTTCAAATTAGTAACGTATCTAAGGAATACATGTTGGGTGAGCAACATGTCCAAGCGCTTAAGGATGTTAATCTAGAGATTGAGGAAAGTGTTTTTTTAGCAATTGCGGGCCCATCAGGGAGCGGTAAGTCTACTCTACTTAATTTAATTGGTTGCATAGATAATCCAACGACTGGAAAAATTTTTATAGATGGCCAGGATACAAGTGGAAAAACACCGGATGAATTGTCAGAACTTAGATTAAGAAATATCGGTTTTATTTTTCAGACATTTAACCTATTTCCCGTTTTATCTGCTGAAGAGAACGTGGAATACCCCTTACTTCAAATTAAAGAATTAGATTCTGCTGAACGACAGGAAAGGATTGTAAAATTTCTCGACATAGTTGGTTTGTCCAAATTTGCTCATCATCGTCCTAATCAATTGAGCGGCGGGCAACGTCAAAGAGTAGCCATTGCACGTGCTTTGGCTACTCATCCTAAAATTATCCTGGCAGATGAGCCTACTGCTAATCTTGATCATAATACAGGTGAAGGAATCTTAGAATTAATGAAAGAAATTAACAGAAAAGATAAAACTACTTTTATTTTTTCAACCCATGATTCTCGTGTTATGTCCATGGCAGATCGGTTAGTTCATATAGAAGACGGTAGAATTATTAGAGAAAATACTGCTAATAGCACGGGAAGTTAACAGGTGTCTTTTACGCAGATTTATAACACGATTAGAACCTGTTTAATAATAACAAGCGTAATATGCTTTGCAAGCATCTCGTATTGCTTTGGTTCTGATAAAACGAATATTCTATCAATTAAACAAGAGATTAAAAGCGTAGGCTCAAATAGGGTTGCATCTCTAGATGATTTATTCATAGATAATAAAAAATCTTCAACGAAAGCCTCTAATCAAAGTTTCAAACAAACATCAAGCTGGCGGGGTTTCTCACAATATGAAATGGCATTTGCGTACGCAGATCCTGATCACTTGTCCAAAATGCGCTTACGGACTGAGCTTGAAAACATTCGACAAATCAATTCGTTCATTAAATGGAAATTAAGTGGTCGTATTGATTACGATGCAGTTTATAGTATCTCAAATTTTTACTCACACAATGTGCGAGAAGATCAGCGATTTGAGTTCTGGTTACGCGAAAATTATTTAGATATTTCTCGAGGTAATTGGGATTTTCGTGTCGGTCGACAACATATTATTTGGGGAGAAATGGTCGGTTTATTTTTTGCTGATGTGGTATCAGCAAAGGATATGCGGGAATTTGTGCTACAAGATTTTAACCTGCTTAGAATCCCGCAGTGGGCATTGCGGACCGAATATTCAAAAAATAACTTTCACGCGGATCTGGTTTGGATTCCTTTTGCAACGCTGGATAAGATTGGTAGGCCGGGTGAGCCAGGTAGGTCAGCAGCTGAGTTCTATCCTTTTGCACTTCCCGATCAATTACAAGCAACATTTCTAAACGAAGATCGTTCGGGTCGTAATATTACAAATTCAAACTATGGTTTGCGCTTATCACAACTCGTTAATGGGTGGGATTTTTCAGCGTTTTATTATCATAGCCTTGATGCATCACCTACTTTCTATCTTGTTGGTGGTGAGCTTGGTAGACCTTTATTTCAGGTGCGTCATGATCGAATTGATCAAGTCGGCAGTACATTTTCTAAAGATTTAGGCTCAGTGGTGGTCAAAGGTGAGTTTGTTTATACCAACGGTAGGCAATTTAATGTAACGCGATTCTCACAACCGTTTGGGTTAGTTCAACAAGATACTGTTGATTATGCATTAGGGCTCGATTTTAGCCTGCCTGCAGAGATCAGAACTAACCTACAGTTTTTTCAGCGAGTTTTTCTTAGCTATGATCGGGATATTTTTCATGATAAGTGGGAAAGTGGCGCGAGCATCATGCTGAATCGAAAATTATGGCAGGATGTTGAAGTGCAGACGTTACTGATTCATAGCCTGAATCGAGTAGAATGGATGCTGAGGCCCAGAATTAATTGGAATTTCACAAAAAATTGGCGACTTGCATTGGGGGCTGATATGTTTGAAGGGCCAGCAACAGGGCTTTTTGGTCGTTTTGCAAATAATGATCGTATTTTTACAGAGATTCGTCTTTCATTCTGATTGATCAATAATTTTGACGAAGTGCCTCAACAATCGGTAACCGAGCAATTTTCCTTGCAGGCATAATGGCCGCAATCACGGTAGCAAATAATCCGATTAAAAAAGCAAGCAATAGAACAGAAGGCACGATCCTGATTTGAGCAATATAACCTAGATCGGCATTGGGTGGAGGAGGCATGGGTATGCCGATGGCGGAGATCGTTAGCGCAAGAAACATTCCTATTGCAATACCGAGGCTAGCGCCGATGCATCCTAATAAGAGGTTCTCACTGATGATCAAGTAGAAAACATCCATACTGCGATTACCTAAAGCCAGCATCGTGCCAAACTCCCCGGTTCTTTCATAGATACTCATATTGACACTATTGGCGACACTTAAACATACCATTACAAGAATGATCAATTGCAGTACACCAAATTGACTTTTATACAAATCAACGGTTTTCTCATAAAAATCATTGAGTTCAGTCCAAGTTCTAACTTCAAGATCAAAGGAATCTAGCTTATTTTTTAGTAAAGCAGTTATTTGATCCGTGTTTTTAGTTTCTTTTAGTGAAATCACGAGCGCATTTACGGCATTAATACTCAGGAGCTCCTGCGCTGTTGCTAGTGAAATTTTGATGGTGCGTGCGTCATAATCATTTGAAAAGGTTTGGAATATACCGATTACTTCAAAATCTAAGCTGTTCAAAGTGCCTTCAATTGTATTTGTAAGTAAGGTAACCGTATCACCTGGTTTAAGTTTTAGTCCATTGGCTAACCCACGCCCGAGCATAAGGCCAAATTTATCCTGGTCAGTCAACTGTCTTCCGTCAGTGATTTTTAGTGCAGTACTAAACTGACCTTCATTTTCAGGTTGAATGCCATCACCAACGATTGGTAGGTCACTACGACCATTATTTAATAAGCCAGAAAAATTTAGCCGAGCTGTAATACTGTCAAATTTTTCGACAGTTATTTGCTGAGCAACAGTTTTTTTCATTTGATCAAAATCATAAATAAGATATTTCTCAGGGGAGCGAGAACCTTCATGAAAATACCCTTGCTTATATATTTGAATATGCCCAGATTGTGAGTGAATCAGAGCCTCACCTAGTTGGATAAAAATATCATTAACCCACCCACCAGCCAAAATGATTCCAACAACACCACAAATAATCGAGATTAAACTCATTGTGGTATGAATCTTTTGTCTCAGAATGTTGCGTAAGCTAAGTTTAAGCATTGATTTTTATCGGTTATGGCGAAGCGCATCGACGATTTGCAATTTTGAAGCTTTCCAAGCCGGATAAACACTTGCAATAAGAGTTGTTCCTATCGCTAATGATATAGCTTCTAATACCATTGATTGAGTAACTAATATTTCCCCTGTGTATCCTCTTGCCATGCCGGGGGGAGGGGGCATTGGTATCCCGACACTTGAAATAATATTCGCTAATAAATAACCGATCATTACACCAAGTATGCCACCGATGCATCCAAGTAGGATACCTTCCATTAGGAACATGTACAGAATTTTTGTTTGTTTGATTCCAAGTGCCATTGCTGTACCGATTTCTCCGGTTCGTTCCATCACACTAATACTCATCGTGTTGGAGATACTTAACAAAATGATTATTGCGATAATGATTTTGATTGCTAGCACTTGTTTAGAAAGGAGCACGGTTGTTTTATTATAGAAGTCAGCAAGCTGATACCAAGGTGTAATCTCAAACTTACTTTGGGGAAGCTGATCGTGCAGTAAAGAAAGAACTTGATTTGTATCTTCAGTATGATTAAGCAAAACGATCCAACTATGTGCGCCTGTCACACGAATGAGTTTTTGGGCTGTCTCGATAGGAATTCGAATTGCATTATCGTCGTATGATTTTGTGACAGTTGTAAAAAGCCCGCTAATGGTTACTTCAATCGCATTAATTCCTCCAGAGGCTGTATTTACCAGTAATGTAACGTTATCTCCAGTTTCTACGCCCAGGTTGCGCGATAAACCTTCTCCCATAATAATCTGGAATGTATTATTTCCAGACAAATAATTTCCGGTAGTGAGTTGAAGTGCGTCACCAAAGAAGTTCTGCTCGTTTGGATCAACCCCTTCACCAATAAACGATAGCGTCGATTCGCCACTGCTGATTAACCCGCTAAAAGATAAGCGTGGGACAATAACTTTAATTTTCTCTAAGCTATTTGATGTGAGCTTTAATTCTGGTTGTGTATCAGGTAATAGAAAATGATAAGGATTTGCTTTGCCTTCTTCCTGATAACCGGGACGTGTAATTTGTAAATGACCTAGCTGAGATCGAATCGAAGTTTCCCGGAAGTCGATAAAAATCCACTCAATAAAACC
>SSFW01000045.1 GCA_008015595.1 Nitrosomonas sp.
AGCTAATACTGCCATCACCAACCCATTGCTAGCTAATACCGTAAGCTGCTTATAACCGAATACGGATTTGTCGCCTTTTTTAACCCAGCGTGCTTCTGACCAGGTCACTAAAATACTAAGTTTACTCAATTTTCATCGAGACAAGGTTGACAGGAAATTTTCCTGACACTGTTAACTACTCAAAGAAATGATCGCAGAATTCAGGTAATAGGACTTTCACTGAATATAAATACTACCACTTTGGATTTGCTCATAAATCGTATAAGGTAATAGAGCTGTGTCTAATGCTGCTGATAGGACGATATCGACCATTATTAACTCAGGTACCGGAACTAACCACAGCTCAGCTTGCGATGGCTTCCCACGCAATACACAAAAATCGTACGCTATTCCACTATAAATTCTGGGCACCAATTCACATTTAGTTTCAACTTGATTCAGTTTACGTTTTGTAACGCTATCTGCTTGAAAAACAGTAGTCAGGGTGCCGCATCCCGAGAGAATCAGAATAGCAAAGTACACTAGAACCAGCGTTCGAATTTTTCTCATACTTTAATATTAATTTTAAATGGCTTTGCCATGGCCCTGTGTTAAATAATCTTCTGACTGCATTTCCATCAGCCGTGAAATCGTACGCTCAAATTCAAAACTAATTTCACTACCGGTATAAAGCAATTGAACCGGCACTGCTGCCGAGCAGAGAAATTTAACACTATACTCATACAACGCATCGATAAATAAAACAAACCGCCTGGCTTGGTCTTCAGTTTCCTGACTAAATTGCGGTATTGCGACCATTATTACCGTATGATACGTTCTAGCAATCGCTAAATAATCAGCGGTACCTAAAGGGTTAGCACATAATCGCTTGAACGAGAAAACCGCAACCCCCTTAGCCGCTTTAGGAACAAACAGTTTTCTTCCTTGCACAATGAGTTCTTCACTCGGTACTTTATCTCGATCTTCAATACGCCGATCGGTTAACTGAAAAAAAGTAATGGCTAATTGGTTAGTTGCATCCTCGTTAATCGGAAAATAGTAAGTCTGAGCGCCTTTCAAACGATTATAGCGATAATCAACCGGGCCATCTAATGCAATAATATGAAGCTTTTCTTTGATTTGCTCAATAAATGGAAGAAAACGTTGTCGATTCAACCCATTTTTATAGAGATCATCAGGAAGTCGGTTAGAAGTCGCTACCACAACAACTCCCAATTCGAATAACTTATCGAATAAGCGCGTCAACACCATTGCATCGGCAATATCGGTCACGTGTAATTCATCAAAACACAACAAAACAGTCTCATCAGCGATTTCTTGCGCAATCAGTGGAATCGGATCATTATCACCTGACAAGTACCGTGATTCCCGTTTGCGCTTCTGAGCAGAATGCTCATTGATTGCTTTCAGTCTTGCATGAACTTCCAGCATAAATTCATGAAAATGGACGCGTTTCTTCTGAGTGGTCGGAGTAACTGAGTAAAACACGTCCATCAGCATTGATTTTCCACGACCAACGCCACCATAAAGATAAACTCCTTTGGGAGCAGTCAAATTGTTAGTATTTCTTGTTAGTGCTCTAAAAGGCCACCATGACAAAAAAGATCGTTGGCTCCCTCTATTCGTTACTTCAGAATAAGCAAATAATTCATGGTGCAATCGCTCTAATGCATGAATCGCTCGACGCTGCGCTATATCAGGCTGTAATTCACCTGCCTGCAATAATGCCTGATATTCCGCTTCGGGCCCTTCGGACTGTTTAGTGGTTTGTTTCATGGTACTTCGATATAGGTTATCTAAATTGTTCAAATATAATGATCTGAATCATATTGATAAAAAGCTAACAGTAGATCAATTCCCGGTTAGCTCTGCTTTAAACATCACATGGATTGATTCACTGATAAATGATCGTAATGCTTCCTGATGCTACTATCTAATAACAGACTGAATTTTTTTGTCATCAACAGATTTTTTATAAATCGCAGAATCATCTTCTCCGTCAAGTTTAAAAAACGATAAAATGATTAGTTATTTCGCAAGCAAATATTATTTTATTAACTTTATATGCCCATAAAATCCCTAATTCGGACGATTGCCCATTATCCACATGAAGGGATCCAATATCGAGATATTACAACCTTGCTAAAGGATCCTATTGGGTTAAAAACTACCATAGAGGAAATTGCAAAACGGTATCAGTTGATGAAAATCGACAAAGTGGTTGGAATCGAATCCAGGGGATTTATCATTGGTGCTCCAGTCGCTTATCAACTAGAAATTGGTTTTGTACCCATTCGGAAATCTGGCAAATTGCCAGCCAAGACTATTGGGTGCGAATATGATTTAGAATATGGAACAGATCGTATCGAACTTCATACCGATGCAATACAGCCGGGGGAACGCGTGTTGTTGATAGATGATTTAATTGCAACGGGTGGAACCATGGAGGCAGCTGTTAAGTTAATTCATGAATTGGGCGGAGAAGTTGTCGAATGCTGTTTTGTAGTTGATCTACCCGAAGCAGGAGGAAGGTTACGCTTAGAAAAACAGGGACAAAAAGTGTTTTCACTTTGCCAATTTGAAGGCAGCTAACTGAGAAATGATTTATTAATGTTAGTCGTAATTTTTCATTTGATAACGATTCATTAAGTAAAAAAACCTAACGCTTTATCACTCATCATTAATAAGGTACCCATCAAGGATGTTAGATATCCAGCAACTTCGTAACGAACTTGACCTTGTGGCAGTAAAATTAGCCAAACGTGGCTACGAATTTCCAGTCGACCAATTCAGGTCACTTGAACTAAAACGTAAAGTAATTCAAACCGAGACACAGGAGCTGCAAGCAAAAAGGAATGCAGTCTCAAAGCAGATCGGGATTGCCAAGCAAAAAGGGGAAGCAGTCACAGCAATGATGGCAGAGATCGCCAATTTAGGTGATAGCCTTAAACAATTCGAGAATCAACTTGAACAGATCCAAAATGAACTGCAAAAAATATTACTGGTAACCCCTAATTTGGCACATGAAAGCGTACCTGAAGGCAGAGATGATAAAAATAATCTTGAGATAAGACGCTGGGGAAAACCTAAACTATTTGATTTCGAGATTAAAGATCATGTCACGATTGGTGAGCAATTGGGTATGCTTGATTTCGAAACAGCCTCTAAATTAAGTGGCGCTCGTTTTAATGTCATGAAAGGCGGTATTGCTCGCTTACATCGGGCCCTGGCCCAGTTTATGTTAGATACCCACACGCTTGAGCATGGTTACACTGAAGTCTATGTGCCTTATTTAGTGAATGCCGATTGTTTGCGCGGCACAGGACAGTTGCCCAAATTTGCACAAGACTTATTTGTTGCCCAGTCAGGTGCAGAAATAAAATCTGACTCAACAGATCTCGCTGATCAAGGCGCAGGTAAATTACATCTAATCCCCACAGCGGAAGTACCTTTAACGAATATGGTCAGTGATAAAATCATTCCTTGTGAGCAACTTCCGCTAAAATTTGTCGCACACACTCCCTGCTTCCGCTCAGAAGCAGGGAGTTATGGTAAAGATACACGAGGGTTAATTCGCCAACATCAGTTCGATAAGGTGGAGCTAGTCCACATTGTCCATCCACACCATTCCTTTGAGGCGCTAGAGCAGTTGGTCCATCATGCTGAAACCATTTTGCAAAAACTTGAATTACCTTATCGCGTCATGGTGCTCTGTACGGGAGATATGGGATTCTCAGCAGCAAAAACCTATGATATCGAGGTATGGCTACCTGCACAAAATACTTATCGTGAAATTTCTTCTTGCAGTAATTGTGAAGCTTTCCAAGCTCGACGCATGCAGGCTCGATTCCGCAATGAAAAAGGAAAAACAGAATTACTACATACGTTAAATGGATCAGGGCTAGCAGTCGGTCGAACGCTTGTCGCTCTTTTGGAAAATTACCAAAATGCTGATGGCAGTATTACTATTCCATCTGTTTTAAAGAAATATATGAATAACCTTGATCGAATCACAATCTAACACGGGTACATCCAATAATTTTTAATTTAATTCAGGAGAAACAAAATGCAAACCAATACTGATAGCACCAATTCCCATGAAGATGATTTAAAAAAACTTGAGTCAGATATTCGAGAGGCTATCGCCCATGGTGGAAATGTAAAAGAAGCTGTCCATAAACTTACACTCAACGCGATGCAAGCTAACCGGCTTGATATAGATTCGCTCGGACGAATTGCTACTGCCGTGATGCAAGGTATCCATGAAGGTGCCAGCCAAAAATTAGCACTTGCTTCTGAACAGTCACATATTGCAAAAGACCAAATTAGTCATGCAGTCTCAGGCCTTGACACTGCTTTGGCCCAATTTGTCGGTGCCTCCAAGTTAGCATTGGAAGAAGCAGCTGGAAAAGCCAAGCAATTTTCACGAGAGGAGCTCTCTAAAACACGTGCTGATTTAGAAAGTCTAGAAAGCTTATTTCTCGAGACTCTGCAACGAACTGCGTCGACAGCAAAAGGACTGATCGCTGATGCCCTTAATGATCTCCTTATGCATGCAAAAAGAAATGGAACAACGATCGGTGAGCAACTCAAAGATACCTTGGCAACGTTCACACATCAGTTGTCTTCAGTAAGTCACTCTCAAATTGAAGCTAGTTTACAACTCGCCCAAACAACAGCAGATCTACTTCATAAAATTTCAAGTGGAATTTTGTCTGGAATTTCGGAGCAAACGAAACGAAACGATTCAGAAAATAAGCAATAGTACCTAATTTGAAAAAGATGCATAGAATCGAATTATTACTGAAGAATCTGCTTAAAAGGTTATTCGAATCGCTAAGTTAGTTTTTCTCTTTTATAAAAAAGATATATTTCTTACCGATAAAAGCCAGATCAAATCAAATAGAGACATTATAATTAGTATTATATTATCCAGAATACCGCAATATCCAATATAATCACCAACATGAGTAGCCTTATTATTATTAGCGCCCCATCTGGGACAGGAAAGACTAGTATCGTCAGCGCGCTAACCGAATCTGATAGTCAGTTAAGTTTATCTGTATCGCATACTACTCGCAGACCAAGACCTAATGAAGTGGAAGGACAGGATTACTATTTTGTTGATCGAGATATTTTCCAAGCAATGGTGAATCGTGGAGAATTTCTTGAAAGTGCTGAAGTATATGGAAATTTGTATGGGACTTCTCATAAGTGGGTTAAGGAATGCCTCGCTTCAGGACGAGATATACTCATGGAGATTGATTATCAGGGAGCGCAACAAGTACGCAAAGCATTTCCTCAAGCAATTAGTATTTTTATTTTACCCCCATCCTATACGCAGCTTGAAGAACGTCTAAAACAAAGGGGACAAGATGATCAAAAAACAATTTCACGACGTCTTGCTAACGTTCGTGAAGAAGTGAGTCACCTTAATGAATTCGACTATGTCGTTGTTAATAACGAATTACAAGAAGCCATTAAGGATGTTAACTGTATCATTAAAGCAGAACGATTAAGGATAATGCGACAACTTATTAATCAGCGTACGCTAGTCGCCCAATTTTATTAATTTTTTGAAGAGAGAAACTGATGGCACGTATTACCGTTGATGATTGTTTAGAGATAATTCCTAATCGCTTTGATATGACACTGGCTGCAACTGTGCGGGCCCGTCAAATTTCGATCGGATCGACTCCGTTGATTGAGAACGAGAAGGATAAACCCACCGTTATTGCCTTGCGCGAAATAGCAAGGGGTAAAATCAATGCTGATATACTCAATGCTATTCGCTAGTAATTTGAAATAACTTCTACTATCCATTTCCAAATACACTTCGTTGCAGCACGTCAAACGTAGCGCTTAGGTTCCTATGGAAATGTCTGAGGCTAATACGTTATTTTCAGAAGCATCTAAATACCTTAAGCCCGAAGAGCTAAAACTACTCAGTCGCTCTTATTATTTCAGTCAACATGCTCATCAAGGTCAATTCCGTAAAACAGGAGATCCTTATATCTCCCATCCTGTCGCAGTAGCTAAAATTTTATGTGGCCTTCGACTTGATGTATTAACACTAGCTTCTGCGCTACTACACGATGTCGTTGAAGACACTGATACTTCAAAAGCAGAGATTAGCGAAAATTTTGGAGAAACAGTGGCAGAGCTTGTTGATGGAGTTTCTAAGCTCGATAAAATTGAATCTCAAACTCAGGCTGATGCCCAGGCAGAAAATTTTCGCAAGATGCTGCTTGCTATGGCACAAGACGTACGCGTCATTTTAATCAAGCTTGCTGATCGCTTGCATAATATGCGGACCCTCGGTGTAATGCGTACCGATAAAAAAAAACGTATTGCTCGAGAAACACTTGAGATTTATGCACCTATTGCACATCGACTCGGATTAAATAATATCTACCAGGAATTACAGGAACTTGGGTTTCAACATTTTTATCCTAACCGATATAAAGTATTAACTAAGGCAACCAAGGCTGCACGTGGAAACCGTCGCGAGGTAGTTAGTAAAATACTAGAAGCTATTAAGCAGAAACTCCTCAATGCCGGTATCGATGCCATCGTGACTGGTCGGGAGAAACATCTTTATAGTATTTACAAGAAGATGTCTGAAAAACAGCTAAGCTTCTCAGAAGTTTTAGATATCTACGCTTTTCGAGTATTAGTCAAAGACACCCGATCATGTTACGCAGCTTTAGGGGTTTTACATGGTTTATATAAGCCAATACCAGGAAAATTTAAAGATTATATTGCCATTCCAAAACCGAATGGATATCAGTCACTTCATAATACTCTGCTAGGTCCATACGGGTTACCACTAGAAATCCAGATACGTACCTATGAGATGCATCGAATAGCAGAAACCGGTGTTGCATCTCATTGGTTGTATAAAAGTAGCGATAATGAAGATAATGACTTACATTTAAAAACCAATCAATGGTTAAAAAGCTTATTAGAAACACTCAGTGATTCCTCTGACTCAGTTGAATTTCTTGAACACTTGAAAATAGACATTTTTCCAGGTGATGTATATGTTTTTACACCTCAAGGTAAGATACTGGCATTGCCACGAGGCTCTACTGTAGTTGACTTCGCATATGCAATCCATACTGATGTTGGGAATCGCTGCGTGGCCGCAAAAGTAAATAGCGAAAATACCCCACTCCGCTATAAACTGAAAAATGGTGATAGAGTTGAAATCATAACTGCACCAACGGCAAATCCAAATCCTGGGTGGTTATCCTATGTTAATACTGGAAGGGCACGGTCAAGTATTCGCCATTTCCTCAGAACCATTCAGTATGATGAATCAGCAGAATTGGGCGAGCGTCTCTTAAATCAAGTATTACTATCGTTTAACATCATTCCAGAAACTATCACTCCAGTTCAATGGGATAAGCTTGTAAAAGATAGTGGTGTAAAAACCAAAAAAGCACTTTTTGCTGAAATTGCACTAGGAAAGCAATTTCCTGTTGTTGTTGCAAAACGATTAACTGCTCCTTATGAAGCGCTGTCCGAAGCCTTTAGTACTAGCAATAATCCTATATCGATACTAGGAACTGAAGGCATGACCATTCAATTTGCTAAGTGCTGTTATCCAATTCCTGGTGATGCCATTGCTGGATTGATAAAAAAAGATCATGGACTAGTCATTCATACCCAAGATTGCACGGCAATTTCAAAATATCTAAAGAATTCAGAAAACCTTTTGAATGTGAGTTGGGGCGAGGAAATTCCAAATACATTCCAATCAGCTATTATTATGACAGTGGTAAATCAACGCGGTGTTCTTGCAAGAGTCGCTTCTGAGATTGCTAAAGTTGGGTCTAATATTGACGATGTCAAACTAGAAAATGATAGTGATTTCACTAATATGCGTTTTATTTTACAAGTCAGAAATAGGAAGCATCTCGCTCAAATCATGAGAAAGCTAAGGCATATTCATGAAATTGTAAAACTTGGACGAGTGAAAGCTGGTATTGAACACAAATATCATAAAGGTAGTATTTAACTTTAACTTAAGTTATCACAATGGAAAATTCTTCTATTCTTGATTTTACATCCCCTGGCTCGATTCCTTTAGAGTCCTCAGAGATAGTTAAGCAAGTTAATCTGGAAATTAGGATTTCAATTCAAACACTCGAAAATATTCTAGTCACTGATCCTATGGAAACAACGTGCTGGAAATTACTTGGAGGGCTTTATCTAGGAGCAAACCTAACTAATAAATTCAACAAGCTTACACAACAATACCAAAATTTCTTTGGAAAACCATTATTTCCTGAATTTGAAGAAAAAAACCGAGCCGAAGAACAATTGTTGTTTAGAATGCCTTCTAATATTGTTCCAGAATTATTACCAAACACTACAGAAGTAGAACAGGCCTGTAACTCTCGCAAAAAAGTAACAATTGATTTTTCTGATGTTAAAGAATCAAGTGCAGAAGGATTAAGTACACTAGCAGCTTTCTTTCTATCACTAGCCAAAGTTAGTAATAAACCCGAAATAATCGACATAAATCATTTCATATTAAATCTAGAGAAAAAAGCGATAGCCAGCAATAAAGTAAATAGCGTATGGGATGTACTTTTCGCTTATAAACGTCTGTGTGATGATGTAAAAGGGTTTGATAATTTAGCTCTTAAATTTGCAATTCAGTATAGTATTTCTCCACCCTCTTGGATTTAGCTTCAACAATCCTTAGTTATCACGATAAAATATTTCTGCTGAACTTGCCATCAATATCAGTAGATTTATGTTTTTCTCAAAACGCCAACTAAATTTCTGTTAAGCCACTATCGAAGCTCTCATGTAGCTGACAGTGGCTTTGTTTTGATATTTATTGATTGATCCAGTTACCCAGCATTCTAATATTTATGAGAAAGCTACAATTTACTCTCATAATTTGCAATAACTTCGGTCATCACTGCACGAGTAGCAATTGCTTGAGACGAATCGTCAGTAAGGATGGCTTCTTTAAGATTCCGAATTGCATTTTCTAACCTCACTCGTTGTAATGCACCTAAGCGTAACTCTAGATCCGATAGAAATATCCCTGCAAGTAAAAAAAGCCCCTCTCTGGCTAGCAAAGCCTTACTCTTATCACTTGCAAAATTAACCTCGATTTGACTGATATTTCTTTTAAGTTGGCCCAGAATTCCTTTATTTATTTGTCTAACAATTGCATCAGCTTCAACAGAGGCCAAACTACCAGTTAGTTGTGTCTTGATCAGATTGCTGCCAGCTAAGTTATCTTGTGAAATAAATCCTTCCACAACACGGTAAAAATATTCCCCCTCGATTTGTTTTTCTCTAGCTTCATCGACATTACCATCACGATCAGAAATAATTCCTTCTACTTCTCTTAGTACACCGATCAAAAAGCTTCTTACTAAGGGAATAATGATATTTTCTTGTGCCAAAGCAATTGAAGCCCTATCATCGTCATTAGCTTTGCTTAAAGCTTCTTTACCTTGAACAAACGCGGTAAGAATTTGATAATCTAGATCCGGGTTCCTGCCACTCGTGATCGTTGTCTTATCCGTTGTCAGAATTTTTTCTTCCCGATTTGCCGTTCCGGCAATAGCTAAATAAGCACTATATGCTCTATCCCATTCAAGCAGTAATTCATCCGCCGAAAGACTAGGAAATTGCTCAACTGCCAGGATTACACGGTTATAAACCACAATTGCAAACATTCTTTGTAATGATTTATCAATTACTTGCAATGCTAGAGCAGTATCATCGCCATTTTTTACTCGATTGATCGCTGCTGAAACATCCTGATCGATCGTTAATCCATAAATTTGATCAACGATTTGTGTCAAACCTTTTAAATCACCAGAATATTTTTGCGCAATGGCATCGGCATCTGCTGGGCTTTGGTTTCTTAAAACTCCAATTTCCTGAAAATCTGCTACTGCATTCTCTATGAGCGCAGTGGGTTTTGTTACTGTATATTTCGAACGGTTAAGCGCACTATCATACTGATTCAGAATGGCTGTAACGGCATCGCGTGCTGTTTTTGAGTTTGTTGCATTCAGCTCGTTACTGGCTGTTAGTAAATTTTCGAGCTCATTTTCTAAATTACTTCGCACTGTCGATCCCAACCTTAATTCCAAATCTGGAAATAAGACTCTGGCAAAATATTTAGCACCAGCAGCTTCTGCTACGGCCTGTGGACGATTGCCTTCAGTAATGGCTCTTTCTTGCCCGCTTGTTTCTGCAAGCACTCGACCAATAAATCCTTTACCTAATTCACTCACAATCTCATCCGCAACCACTTTTGATGGATGACCTACCAATTGGTTTTTGATGATTAAATTACCTGCTGGATTTCCATTTGATACCAGAGACTCTATGATGCGATAAAAGATTTCTCCTTCTTTTAGTACTTCAAGGGTTTCTTCTACATCGGAATTTCTATTTTCGATCACTGCAGCCACTTCACGTAGAACCCCGATATAGTATGCTCGAGCCAGAGACATACGAATCGCATAACGAGCAATTTGCACCACAATGAAATCTTCTTCAGCATTGGTTTTATTCAGCGCTACCCTTACTCGTGCAAATTGATCGAGAACCTCAGTATCTAATCCAGGATTATCTCCCGCTACTATTGATTGTCTATCAGCAGTTAGCACTCGATTCTCTCTGGCTACAGTTCCCTTGATTGCATTAAATGCTGCTTCTGCCTCATCCAACATACTAACTAAGGTAGATGATGCGCCCGACTGAAAGTCGTTACGTATCGCTGTAATTCGATTCCAGATAATTTGATAAAAAACACGCTGCAAGGTTTTATCTACAACCTGTGCAGCCAACTTTGGCGCTTTCCCATTTTTAATATCGTTAATTGCACCTTGAATATCATTATGTAGCTCTAAAACATTCGCTTCATCAATTTCTTGTACCAGCGCTTGCAAATCACCTGTATAAGCTGCAGCAATGGCATCGCCATTAATTGGTGTCTCTCTGCGTAACGTCCCAATCGTTTGATAAGCTGTCACGCCCGATTGAATTAGTTCAGCACTTGAAGCTGCTCTTACACTCACACTACTTAACGCTAAACCCAATGACAATAAACTTATCAATGATGAAGAAACTATTAAATTGAATAACTGCTTTCTTAAAAGCATTACAAAATCCCCCTTGATAATTAATATTGAATACGAAGGTTAATGATAATGATTATTATTAATAAAATCAAATATTGTAAAATTATCTTTAGAGAGATTCTCTAAGAAATCTGCGATATAGCGCCAAGAGAAGCAACTAGATCGCCAGTACCACTCTCCCCGAGCCCTATTAATTCAACAAGACCAGTAGCAAATTTTATTGCTTCAATAGCTTATGTACTAGAGGGAGAAAAACAAAACTTGGAGAGATTAAAAGTATGGCTTTAGAAATTTGCAATTAATGAGGCACGAATTGCAACTGGAGATCCAGGAGTAATATTATTGTCGTTATGCACTGAAGCAAAATATTTAGCATCAAAAAGATTCTCAACATTCAATTGAGCTCGGACCCGCGTTGTTAATTGTGCAAATAATGCGGCGTCAACACGTGTAAAATCTGGAATAATAACTGTATTTGATGTTGATGCAAACATACTACTACGATAGATAACACCGATGGCTGCGCCGAATTTTGGTGTTAAATCATATCGACTCCAAACAGAAAATGTATTACGAGGTAGTTCAGCCACTGTATTTCCTTTGGGAGCTCCAGCTTGATCACTCGTTACTTCACCAATTTGGTATGCATACCCTCCCATCACATTCCAATTTGGTAGCAATTGCCCACTTAAACTTAGCTCAACCCCTTCTGTTCGCTGTCCTTTTGTTAGAAAGGACCTAGCAGCATTAGTTGGGTCAATCGTAATAACATTTGTTCTGTCAATTCTAAATGCAGCACCTGTAAACGATAAATCAGGTCGGATATCCCACTTAAAACCCGCTTCAAGATTCGTAAATTTTTCAGGTTTCAGCGTATCCGTTGTAACAGTTAACGAAGTTAACTGTTCCCCAGCACGAGGAACAAAAGCTTGACTAAAGCTCACATAAATTGAGACTGGTTCAATTGGTTTATAAATCAAACCAAACCGAGGGGATAGCAAACCATCGGTAGTATTCAAGCGATCTTGATTTCCATTCTTTTGCTGAAAATTAACTTCAAACAAATCGTAACGAACCCCTGCAATGGCTTGCAGCTGGGGCAATAACTCAATCTGATCTTGAAAATAAAAGGAAGTGATATCGACCTTACTGCGATTAAAAGCATCTCCTTCAGCATTCACAAATGTGATCGGCGCATTGGTAATTGAATTACCAAATGGTACTCGAATACTTTGACCCCGTGATAAATCATTATTAAAAAAACCAGTTTCCCTTCTGTTGTTAGTAATTTGCTGACCAACCTCGACCCCTGCTAACAACGTATGAGTAATAGGTCCTGTTTCAAGGGTATACAACAAATCTGTCTGATTAAAAATATTTTGACGATCTGTTGCATTATTATAAGCACTCAAAGGTACAAAACTTCCAAAAACTGGACCATTAGCAAAAACATTCTCATAGAACTTGTCAAATTCTGAATAGTTTGTTCGGTTACGCAGCATGACTCCAGATTCAAAACGATGCTCGATTAGCGAGTTAAATGACAAAACCTCGATATTAGAATTACTTCTTCTTGGATCACCAAAAAATTGAGAACTCTTAACATCAGCTGGTCTTCCCTGGAAAGAAGGTATACCACGATCAGCAACACGCTCATCATGAAACCGTTCCATATTAACAACAATTTTAGTGCGATCCGTTGGTTTAATTGTTACAGTGGGCGAAATTCCAAGGCGCTGTGACTCAACGCCATTTCGAAAGCTACCCGCATCTTCAAATAAACCATTTACCCTAAATGCCACATGTTCGTTAATTGCCTGATTAACATCCATTGTCATTCTTTTCAAATTAAAAGATCCACCTTGGAACGAAAATTCACGAATAGGATCCCACCCAGCTTGCTTGGTAACGCGATTAATAACCCCGCCAGAACCACCGCGTCCGAATATCATTCCGTTAGCGCCTTTTAATACTTCAACACGCTCAATATTATATAAATCACGGAGATACTGAACATCATCACGAATACCATCGACAAAAAAATCTCCTGTTGATCGGTTACCCCTAAATATTAGCGCATCACGATTACCCTCACCCTGAGAGACCCCGATTCCCGGAATATATCGCACTGCATCACTCAAACTCCGGATAGCTTGATCCTTTATTATTCCTTCCGTAATAACAGAAATTGATTGCGGAACATCTCGAAGAAGTGTATTGGTTTTGGTTGCTGTAATGCTACTAGTGGCCAAATAACGACTTGCTGTTTTGGTCGCCGTTATCTGTATCGAGGGTAACGTTGTAACCACAGGATTTGATACGGAGGAATCGGCTATTTCTAGTAACGTATACCCCGAGCCAACTGGCACCGCTGTCAGTTTATTTCCACTGATTAATTGATTTATCGCTTCTTTTAAAGTGAACTCGCCGATCAATGCTTTGGCTGTTTTTCCCTGAAATTGCTCTGGATCAAAAGCAATCTTGATACCAGTCTGCTTTGAAAATTGATTAAGTGCTTCGTTTAATGAAGCCGCAGGAATATTTAGGTTAACAACTGCTGATTCATTTAGCGCTGACGAATGAACGATCCCAGCGCTTGAAAAAAAGGTAGTAATGGTAATAAAAAAAACAATTCCCGACTTGCTGAGTTGTTTTTGAATCGTTCGAGTTATAGAGGTAAATTGACCATTCTTAATTAAATTTTCAACCAAAAAATTTCTTAATGCCTGGAACATGTCGAACAACGCAGAATGATCAATTTAAGAGTGCTTTAATAATAACAACCAAGCTTATAGTTAGAATTTTTAGCTAGCTTTAGGAAAATGCTGCTGACAAAGAATGAAGGGCCAGCAGCATTAAGTAAGAAAATTAGATTTGACTTTGTAACCAGTTCTGCATACCAACCTTTTGCATCACATCCAATTGCGTTTCAAGCCAGTCAATATGCTCTTCAGTATCTTCCAAGATTTTCTCAAAAATTTCTCGAGAAATATAATCTTGGCTTGTTTCACAGGCTGCGATCCCAGCGACTAGTGTTTCACGAGAAATAAGTTCTAGTTTCAAGTCACACGAAACACATTCTTGCGCGTTTTCACCAATTAATAATTTTCCTAATTCTTGTAAATTGGGAAGACCTTCTAAAAATAAAATTCTCTCAATCAATTGATCTGCATGCTTCATTTCCTCAATTGATTCATTATATTCATGCTCAGCAAGCTTATTAAAGCCCCAGTTCTTATACATGCGCGCATGGAGAAAATATTGATTGATTGCTGTTAACTCATGTTGCAGCTGGCGATTTAACCAGGTGATTATATCGGAATTACCTCTCATTATTACCTCCTAGAGCGTTTAACTTGTGAAGCACACCAATTTAAGTGGAAGAGGCCGAGCCAATTTGCTGCTGTATCAATGCCTGATCCAATACCATTTTAGCATGGCATGCACAAATTCCGCACTGTTCGGTAACGCCCAAACACGTTTTTAAATCCCGCATACGTTCCGCCCCTTGGTGCACAGCTTCGCGAATCGCATGGTCCGTAACACCCTTACAGATACAAATATACATGAGTTAAACCTATAAACCAAAAATTGTTAATGAGAATGATTCGTAATTATATTGCACCATTTCAAATAGTGCAAGTAACTGATTTGCCATCTATCTATAAATTCAGAAATAAGATTAACCAAAAATACCTACTTCAATTCATCTCTACCATAAATAGCGAGATAGTTTAGAATTAATCTCGATTTCCTTATCGAAGGATTAAACAGGTCATAGCGTAATGAAATATAGTTTACTGCATGGTTCATGCCTTCTTTGATACTCTGAATGCGACTTACGCTATTTCCATGCGATCCCCAATACTCAATTTCCATTAAGGCAGAATCAATCATGCAAAAAAAAATTTATCTTGTAGCCGGTGCACGGCCCAATTTCATGAAAATTGCACCTATCATCCGCGCGCTCCAAGAGAAAGAGACTTTAGCCTACCGCATTGTTCATACTGGCCAACATTATGATCGAGAAATGAACGAAGTATTCTTTGAAGAACTCGGCATTCCAGAACCCGATATTTTTATGGCCGCCGGAGGAGGCAGTCATTCCCAGCAAACAGCCAAAATAATGCTAGCTTTTGAAGAATATTGCCTTAACGATAGACCCGATGCGGTCATTGTGGTGGGAGATGTCAATTCTACGCTTGCTTGCTCCATTGTAGCCAAGAAATTACATATCCCGGTAGCACATGTCGAGGCCGGGCTTCGTAGCGGTGATTTAACAATGCCAGAAGAAATCAATCGACTCGTTACTGATAGCATCTCAGATTGGTTTTTTGTGACTGAACCCAGCGGGGTAGAACATCTAAAACGTGAAGGCAAAGCTGATGACGCCATTTTCTTTGTTGGCCATGTGATGGTGGATAATTTGCTATACCAAGCCAATAAATTAGCGCATATCAATCTCGAAGAATCTGAAATAAGCAAATTTAAGCTAGACCGGGCCCTGAATAAGCAGCGTTACGGTGTTATTACGCTTCATCGGCCCAGTAATGTTGATGATAGAGAAGTTTTCTCTCGAATCGGAAAAGCGCTAAAAGAAATTTCCACCCATTTACCACTCATTTTTCCTACTCATCCAAGAACTCGAGAAAATATTAAAAATTTTGGTATTGACCTTGGTAGCAACATCACGTTAGTAGGCCCTCAAGCCTATATGCCATTTCTTGATTTATGGAAAAACGCTGCAGTAGTTCTAACCGATAGCGGCGGCTTACAAGAAGAAACCACTGCACTAGGGATTCCTTGCATTACCATTCGTGAAAATACGGAACGTCCTATTACTGTGGATGAAGGGACGAATACCTTAGTTGGAACCAATCCCGAGCGAATCATTCAAGAAGTAGATAACATTCTGCAAGGAAAAGGTAAACAAGGTCGTCGACCTCAACTATGGGATGGTCACGCTGCCGAACGAATTGTTGAGATTCTTGAGAAGAAGCTCTTGCAGCAGGTCTAAAAGAACATTCATTGCAGTAAAAATATTTTTTATAATTTTTCTGTACAAAAACTATGCACTCATTGATTCCTGTTATTTTATCTGGTGGTTCTGGAACTCGGCTGTGGCCTCTCTCTCGCGAAAAGTATCCAAAACAATTATTGCCCTTGATCAATGAAGACTCATTGTTACAAGCCACCATTAAGCGTTTAGATGGCTTAACAGGCATAACCGTTGAAAATCCACTGATCGTTTGTAATGAGGAGTACCGTTTTGTAATTGCTGAACAACTCAGGCTAATCGGAAAAGCATGTTCAATTTTACTAGAGCCATTTGGACGAAACACTGCTCCAGCACTCACTCTCGCAGCTTTAGTCGCTGCACAAAACAATGCAGATCCGATTTTACTGGTCATGCCATCCGATCATGTCATCGTTAACGCTTCAGCGTTTCAAGCATGTATTAGCAAAGGCGTATCTATTGCATTACAAAATTCGATTGTCACGTTTGGGATTGCTCCCGATGCCCCAGAAACTGGTTATGGCTACATTCAAACAGGTGAGTTGCTTGGAGACGTAGGAATAACTCAAATTGCCCGCTTCGTTGAAAAACCAAACCAACAAACAGCCCAAGCCTATATCGACGATGGTTCTTATCTATGGAACAGCGGGATATTCATGGTCCGCGCATCAGTTTGGTTAGCCGCGATTAATCAATGTCGCCCAGATATCTTTTCAACATGCCAAACAGCATGGAATAAAGGTTCTCACGAAGGGAACTTCATTCGTGTCAATGAAACAGCATTTACTGCTTGTCCCAATGATTCCATCGATTATGCGGTCATGGAAAAGCTATCAAGCAATCACCCTTCATTACCATCCGGTGTCGTGATCGAATTCTCAGGAGGTTGGTCTGATGTTGGGGCATGGGATTCCCTTTGGCAAGTGCTTCCTAAAGACGAAGCGGGCAACGTTTCACGCGGAGATGTTATTTTGCACGAGTGCAAAAATACACTCGCTATTTCAGAAAATCGTTTAGTGGCTTGCGTAGGTGTTGAAAACTTAACTGTCGTCGAAACACCGGATGCAATCTTAGTGGTTCATAAAAATAGAACACAAGACGTCAAGAAAATTGTCGACTCGCTTAAACTAACAAAACGCGTAGAAGTTATATTACACCGGAAAATTTTCCGACCTTGGGGTTGGTATGATGCCGTGGATGCTGGAGAACGCTTTCAAGTTAAGCGTATCGTGGTCAAGCCTGGTGCTGCCTTATCCCTTCAGATGCATCATCATCGTGCAGAACATTGGATCGTTGTCCGTGGAACGGCAAAGGTAACACGGGACGATAAAAGTTACTTAGTAAGTGAAAACGAATCAACGTATATCCCGCTGGGAACACGCCATCGTCTGGAAAATCCAGGTCGACTCCCACTAGAAATGATTGAAGTTCAATCAGGATCCTACTTAGGTGAGGACGATATTGTCCGGTTCGAAGACATTTATGGTAGAAATGAAGCTTATAAACCTAACTAAAAAAACAGAGAAATGCTGCTCTTCTAATTCAAATCTACAAATCGATTTTATTTACAGATTTAAGAACGAAAGGACAAATGGGTTGAAGTATAATATGCGTTTTTTTCCATTTCATTCTGTCGCGTAATGGAGATCAGTCATGCCAATTTATGAATATATTTGCCGTTCCTGCGGTTTTGAAAAAGAGCATTTACAGAAAATGAGCGATGTACCAATTGCACAATGTCCAGAATGTGGTAGCCATGAATACGTTAAATTAGTATCAGCAGCAGGGTTCCAATTAAAAGGAAGTGGCTGGTATGTTACAGATTTAGGAATAAGCCTACTTCTAAATCCGAAACTCAAACAAAACCCAATACGAGTGCTGGGGATAATACTACTACCACATCTGAAAAAACTGCAACCCCGACTTCTTCTACCGGAACTGCAGAGTAGTACAATACAACTGATGTTTATAACGAGAACTCGCCTAAATCAGTTTTAATTTTTATTGCATCCATGACATTAATATCGATACAGTCTGAGCACGCAAAATTTCTGTAGAATTGCACGCGATTATCCTGTACCCCTTTTTTCTATTCGAGCCTAATTAAAATCTATGCGGACTAACTATTGCGGTGCCATCGATAAAATCTATCTAGATCAGGAAATTACACTTTATGGATGGGTGCATCGCCGTCGTGATCACGGTGGTGTTATTTTCATCGATTTGCGTGATCGCGAAGGTATTGTGCAAATCGTATGCGATCCTGATCACAAAGAAAATTTTCAAATCGCTGAGAAAATCCGTACCGAGTATGTCCTTAAGATCGTAGGGTTAGTAAGGCATCGACCAGCAGGTACAACCAATTCTGGAATTTTTTCGGGTGAAATCGAAGTTTTAGCGCGCGCAATCGAGATACTCAATGCGTCTCTCACCCCCCCTTTCCAAATGGATGAAGAAAATCTCAGTGAAGCCATTCGGCTTGAGTATCGCTACCTTGACTTGCGACGCCCATCGATGCAACAGAATATAAGGTTAAGGCATCGCGTCTCAATGGCTATCCGCACATTTCTGGATCAAGCTGGTTTTATCGATGTTGAAACACCCATCCTAACCAAATCGACCCCAGAAGGCGCACGTGATTATTTAGTACCTTCACGCGTCCATGATGGGCACTTTTTTGCTTTACCCCAATCACCTCAGTTATTTAAGCAACTGCTAATGGTATCGGGATTTGATCGCTATTATCAGATTACCCGTTGCTTTCGTGATGAAGATTTAAGGGCTGATCGTCAACCCGAATTTACGCAGGTGGATATTGAAACCTCGTTTCTCTCAGAGGATGAGATTATGGATTTAATGGAAAAGATGATTCGTCACTTATTCCAGAATGCTATCGATATTGACCTACCGAACCCTTTTCCACGGATGACTTTTGCAGAAGCGATGCATAAGTATGGCTCCGATAAACCTGATTTACGCGTACCGCTTGTGCTCACCGAATTAACGGACCTGATGCAAGAAGTCACTTTTCAAGTATTTCGCGATGCTGCCCAAAAATCAGGTGGGCGTGTCGCGGCCCTTCGAATTCCACAGGGCGGAGAATTATCACGTAAAGAAATCGATGACTATACACAATTTGTAGCGATTTATGGTGCAAAAGGCTTAGCGTATATCAAAGTCAACGATCGAAACAAAGGTCTAGAAGGTTTGCAATCACCGATTCTAAAATTCTTGCCAGAAACAGTCATTCAAGCAATTTTGGAACGCACGCAAGCACAAAGTGGGGATCTCATTTTCTTTGGCGCAGATAAAGCTAAAACCGTTAATGATGCACTCGGCGCATTACGCGTGAAAATTGGGCATGAGCGTGGATTAGCAGAGAAAAATTGGAAACCCCTATGGGTCATTGATTTCCCAATGTTTGAATGGGATGAAGAAGAAAAACGGTGGAAAGCCCTACACCATCCGTTCACATCCCCCATTGAAGGACATGAGAATCTCCTCACTACCGATCCTGAGAAAGCACTCTCGAGAGCCTATGATATGGTATTAAATGGAGTCGAAATTGGTGGCGGTTCAGTACGGATTCATCGCCAAGAAGTACAAGCAAAAGTTTTCCACGCACTCGGAATAACAGAGCATGAAGCTCAAGAAAAATTTGGATTCCTACTCAATGCACTTCAATACGGCGCACCTCCACATGGGGGTATTGCATTTGGTTTGGATCGCATTGTCGCCATGATGACCGGGACCGACTCCATTCGTGATGTGATCGCTTTCCCTAAAACACAACGCGCACAATGTATGCTAACTCAAGCACCGAATAGTGTTACCGAGAAACAATTACGGGAATTACACATACGACTCCGTAACCCAAGCGCTAGCATTTCTTAAATTATCCTTACAGTGCATGCCTATAAGCTTCCCATATCGGTATTAGTGGTTGTCTATACAATCGATCGTGACGTTCTTCTACTGGAACGTGCAGATCACCCCGGTTATTGGCAATCGATTACCGGAAGCCAAGATCCGGATGAGTCACTTTGGCAAACAGCAGTTCGAGAAATTAAAGAAGAGACAGGGTTAGTTGCCAATCGATTTGAATTAAACGATTGGCACATCCAAAATCAGTATGAAATTTTTCAAGAATGGCGTTGGCGTTATGCCCCCGGAGTCACTCACAATACCGAACATGTTTTTGGTTTAAAATTACCAGAAATTATGCCCATTTCGATTGCATCGCGCGAACACCTCTCATTGATCTGGTTACCCTGGCACGAAGCCGCTGAAAAAGTGTTTTCATGGAGTAACGCTGAAGCAATCAGAAAACTGGATACCACTTAATCAGTTAAATGAATAGCTGCAAATTCATGCATCCTTTGTCTGTCGCATGCAAGTCAAATTTAAACAAAACATATTGAAATTTAGCGCTTATTCTTGATTTGGGATTAGTTATTGCTGCAATATCATATTTAGGATCATGAAAAGGAAACGATTGTGAGTGATTTAGACATAGTCATATTAGCTGCCGGGGTTGGCAAACGCATGCGATCATCTCTTCCAAAGGTGCTCCATAAATTGGCTGGTAAACCCTTACTCAAGCATGCACTCGACACAGCGCAAACATTATCACCTAGAAAAATTTATGTCGTATATGGCCATGGGGGCGAACAGGTTCTGACTGAAATCAACGATGATCAGCTCACATGGGTTAAGCAAGAACCACAGCTTGGCACCGGCCATGCTTTGCTACAAGTGCTTCCTTTTTTAGCAAAATCAGGTAAAACGTTGGTTCTGTTGGGTGACGTTCCTTTGATACAAGAAAACTCATTAACTCAGCTTGTTGCAAGCGCAAGTGCCAACAATTTTGCATTACTAACAGTCACTTTAGCCAATCCTTTTGGTTATGGGCGGATTATTCGTGAAGATGGAACCAATCAAGTTTCAGCCATTGTAGAAGAGAAGGATGCAAACGAAATACAGCGTAGCATCAATGAAATCAATACCGGTATTATGGTACTTCCCAATGCCTATCTCCATGATTACTTACCCAAGCTTAGTAATAGCAATGCTCAAGGTGAATACTATCTGACGGATATCATTAAGTTAGCTGCGAGTTCTGGAATTAAGATTGAAACCGCTCAACCTCACTATGAATGGGAAGTATCCGGTATCAATAGTAAAGTACAACTCGCCCAGCTTGAACGTGCAGCACAAAATTTCCAAGCGCAACAACTATTAGACGCTGGGGTAACACTCATGGATCCGTCTCGTATTGATATTAGAGGCAACCTAATTTGTGGTAATAATGTTGAAATTGATGTTAACTGTATCTTTGAAGGTACAGTTACATTAGGAGATAATATAAAAATCAATGCAAACTGCATCATTAGAGATACTATTATCAGTTCAGGAACAACTGTTCTTCCGTTTAGCCTGATAGATAATGCTGAAATTGGAAAAAATTGCCATATTGGACCCTATGCGCGAATAAGACCAGGCACTCGGTTGGATGATAATGTTCATATTGGTAATTTTGTCGAAATAAAAAACAGTTACATTGCAATGGACAGTAAAGCGAATCACCTTAGCTATATTGGTGATGCGACTATCGGCAAAAAAGTAAATATTGGCGCGGGAACAATTACTTGTAATTACGATGGCGCTTATAAACATCAGACGATCATTGAAGATAATGTTTTTGTTGGCTCGGATACGCAGTTAATTGCACCGGTTAAAGTTGCTAAAGGCTCTACGATTGGTGCGGGCTCCACGATCACGCGAGACACGCCTGAAGAACAACTCACACTGTCTCGCGCTAAACAAATCAGCGTTGCAGGGTGGAAGCGCCCAAGTAAAACTAAAGTTTAATAATACTCATTGTCCTGGTAAATCGAAGCAATTGGAAGGAGAAAAGCATGTGTGGAATTGTAGGCGCAGTCGCGAAAGATAATGTGGTTCCTATTCTGCTAGAAGGTCTTTCTAGGCTCGAATATAGAGGCTATGACTCGGCTGGCATTGTCGTTGCAAATGCAGAATTACAAAGATTACGTACCACCGAACGCGTTTCAGAACTTGGAAGGCTCGTTGCAACCAAAAAAACCCAAGGATTTACCGGAATTGCACATACACGGTGGGCGACGCATGGTGCACCTTCAGAAAGAAATGCTCACCCACATTTTTCAGGGCAAGATAAAAAAATTGCGGTTGTGCACAACGGTATCATCGAAAATCATGAGGAAATCCGCAAGCGCCTTGAAAAAGAAGGCTTCGAGTTCCTATCCGATACAGATACTGAAGTGATTGCTCACCTCATATCATTCAACCTCGAAACAACCCCAAATCTGCTTGAAGCAGTATGTAAGACAATCAACGAGCTACAAGGTGCGTATGCAATTGCGGTTGTGGAAGAATCACAACCAGATCACATCGTCGTAGCCAGAAATGGCGCACCGCTATTATTAGGTGTCGGTAACAATGGAAACTATGTTGCTTCGGACGCTTCTGCGCTCATTCAAGTGACTAAACATATGATTTACCTTGAAGAAGGCGATGTAGCAGAATTACAGAGCAATGGTTACCGCGTTCTTAACCGTATTGGCAACACTGCCTATAAAGAAGTAACGCGCTTAGTCCGAGAAAGCGATTTAACGCGTGATTCTGTTGAATTAGGGCCTTACGCCCATTACATGCAAAAAGAAATTTTTGAGCAACCGATTGCGGTTGCTAATACTCTGGAAATGGTATTAAACGCCCATTCTATTTCACCTCAACTCTTTGGGACTGAAGCAGAAGCTATTTTCAAGAAAACCAATGGGATTCTAATTCTTGCCTGCGGGACGAGCTATCATGCGGGCTTAGTTGCCAAATACTGGCTAGAAACGATCGCTGGGTTACCTTGTAATGTTGAAATTGCCAGTGAGTACCGTTATCGCGATCCCATTGCAAACCCAGATTGCCTGGTCATCGGTATTTCCCAGTCAGGGGAAACGGCAGACACGCTTGCCGCGATCAATTACGCAAAAGCCCTTGGACATAAACATAGCTTGTCGATTTGTAATGTTCCAGAAAGCGCTTTGATCAGACAAACCAATTTACGCTTTTTAACACGCGCCGGTCCTGAAATTGGTGTGGCTTCTACAAAAGCATTTACAACCCAGTTAGCAGCACTCATGCTATTAACGGTAACACTCGCAAAGCTTAGAAATCGGTTTTCTGGAGAATTAGAGCAGGAAGTCATTACTTCATTACGCCACCTCCCGATTGCCATTCAATCCGCGTTATCTGTCGAACCGCAAGTTAAAGCATGGGCCGCCAACTTTTCACAAAAACGACATGCGTTATTTTTGGGTCGCGGCGTTCACTATCCCATTGCATTAGAAGGCGCACTTAAATTAAAAGAAATTTCTTATATTCATGCAGAGGCTTATGCGGCCGGTGAATTAAAACATGGCCCGCTGGCGTTAGTTGATAAGGAAATGCCTGTCATTGCCATCGCACCCAATGATGCATTATTAGAAAAACTTAAATCCAACTTACAAGAAGTTCGCGCACGCGGTGGCGAACTCTATGTGTTTGCCGATAGCGATTCGCATATTCAAGAAAGTGAAGGGATTCATATTATCCGACTCGCAGAGCATGCAGGCATGTTAAGCCCCCTGTTACATACCATTCCACTACAGCTATTAGCGTACCATGTTGCTTTACAGAAAGGGACCGATGTCGATAAACCAAGGAACTTAGCAAAAGCAGTTACTGTTGAATAATCATGTGGCTGATCTAGTTCTATAGTTGAACTAGTACCATATTTCTTAAGATCTAATGGCTTTATCAAGGCAATCTAAATAAATTTGTGCATTAGGGGTCGTCTGATCCCGTTGCGCATGCCAAAGCATCTCACCCAAGCAATCCATTACGTTATGGATTGCAGCATGTTCATCGCCTAATTTCACGACCAGACTGCGATATCTTTCCTGGATGCCAACCGGTTGATTGATAGAAAGCTGTTCTTTGATTGCCATATGCATGCTCATGTGCAAGAACGGATTTGTCTCTCCAAACTCCGGTAGATAGTCTTTGTCGATGAATTGATCGTAATCTTCGAGTATCGGATGATATTCTGTGTGTTGTAATATCACTTCCAGTGCAATTGTTTCCATTCCGGATAATGGCTCATGCCGGCCATATTTATACCAAGTGTCAAAGAATAATTGCCGGGCTTGATTTCGAGTGGGATTAAACATTGCTACGATTCAAGGTCACGCTTCGTTAAATATAAATTTTTCTCGTCAAATTCGCATAAATCGTTGATGCAGCATTCTTGGCAAGCAGGCTTCCTGGCCTTACACGTATATCGCCCATGTAAAATCAACCAATGATGAGCATCGTGTTGGAAGGCTGCAGGTACTCGCTTCAGTAACTTATTTTCCACTTCCAGCACATTTTTTCCTGGTGCTAGTCCAGTTCGGTTCGCGACCCTGAAAATATGAGTATCTACTGCAATGGTTGGTTCTCCAAATGCGGTATTCAGCACTACATTCGCCGTTTTACGCCCAACCCCAGGAAGTTGCTCAAGGTCTTCTCGATTTCGCGGTACTTGACCCGCATGTAACTCATTTAACAACTTACACGTCGCTAGGATATTTTTTGCCTTGGTTCGATATAATCCAATCCGCTGGATCATTTCACTTAATCGCACTTCACCCAGTGCAAGAATTTTTGCTGGGGTATTTGCCACGGGAAAAAGTTTTTGCGTTGCAAGATTGACACTTTTATCTGTTGCTTGTGCCGAAAGAATGACCGCGACTAATAGTTCGAATGGCGTTGAATAAACCAACTCTGTCGTCGGGTGGGGGTTTAACGACTTCAATCGGCTAAACATTTTTTGGCGCTTCGCAGCATTCATACTTCGGGCTCACTCCGATTGCTGTCCAGGCTAACAGTCGATAAGGCCTTAGCACGTTCTAATGCCGCGAGTATCATTGCTTTCTTTAGATTCTCATCGACTGAGGCTAATTTAGCCACCTTGGCCTTGGCCGATGATTTACTTTTAAGCTGATTCTTGCGCTGCCGTTCGGACTCTAATCGTCGCAATCGATTTTGATACCGCTCTCTGGCTTTATCAGCCGCTAATCGCTGCAATGTTGGATCCTCATCTCGTTTAGTCAGCGCAATGGGAACCATTCGAATGCAGTCTACAGGACAAGGCGCGATACAACGCTCACACCCGGTACATTCCTCAGTAAGAACGGTATGCATGCATTTAGCTGCCCCAATAATTGCATCCACGGGACAAGCTTGAATGCAAAAAGTGCAACCAATACAGTACTCTTCATTGATCAAAGCAACCGCTTTAGGCTTCGGTATACCATACTTTCTATTCAGTGGTTTATAGGAAACATCTAATAACACAGCCAGTTGACGAATAACTACCTCATCACCGGGAGGACATTGATTAATATCCGCAACACCTTGCACCATTGCCGTTGCATAAGGCAGGCAACCTGAATAACCACATTGTCCACATTGGGTCTGCGGCAAAATTGCATCGATTTGTCTGATTAATGAATCGTTTTCGTTACTCGACATGTTGCGAATGACAAAGTGTACTGATGCACTGGTTTACCAAATCAGGGCCTGCATAGATCAAACCCGTATAGAGTTGAATGAGGCTTGCGCCCGCTGCTATTTTTTCTTTGGCATCATTGGCCGACACAATACCCCCGACACCAATGATCGGAATCCGCCCCCCTAGTAGCGAATACAATTGACTGATCACTCGGGTACTCAATTCCCTCACTGGCAATCCACTCAGTCCCCCCGTTTCATCCGCATGCGTTAACCCTGCGATGTTCGGACGCGAAATCGTAGTATTGGTGGCAATAACACCGTCAATATTATGTTTCATCAAGATAGCAGCAATCGATTCAAGTTGTGATTCATCCAAGTCAGGGGCTATTTTCACCAATAGCGGCGTGTAACAC
>SSFW01000009.1 GCA_008015595.1 Nitrosomonas sp.
AATAAGTATAGTGTAGTGGCAGAATCAATTAAATCGGACTTAGACGTTTTACATTTATTGCAAAATTTCAAAGAAAGGTGTGAAGCGCATCAAGAAATTAGGAATAAGTTTAATGTCAGTATGAACGCTATACTTAAAGAAGAATACAAAGCAAAAAACGATTTGAAAGAACAGGAAAAAGTTAAATCTGATAAAGAAGGCGAATATAACGAAGCTCTAAAAATATATCAAGAAGCTCTTAAACAAGCTGAATCCGATGCATCAGAGGCAGCAAAGAAAAAAATCACTACCCAAGCTGAGATTTTACAAAATGCACTTAAAGGACTTGAAGAAACAGGAATTTTGGGGAAACAAAGTACCACAAATCACCAAATCAATAACATTGATCTTATATTAGATGTACTCGCTAAAGGTAAGCTGGAAGAAGAAAAACTGAATTGCTCGGAAATAAAAATTGATGACAAAACTAAAGAAGCAGAAGCAAAAAAGAAATGCTTGGAAACAAAACAGGCGTTGGCTGTTGTCGCTCAGCTTCCCAGTTTTGTTGGCCGGGGGGCCACAATTGAAGCACTCACAGAGTTGCCCCCAGTTAACGCCTTATTGTTTGAAAAAGAGCGGCTAATGGCATTAAAGGAAGACGTAGAAAAACAAATCGGCAGAACCAAATCCAAAATTGCACTGCTTCAACAGAAACGCGATGCAACTCAAGATGAGATAGATAGTTTAGTAAAGGTTAAGCAACACTTAATCTGGGCACGTCAGGCAAACGGCGGTAATGATATTAAACTATCAGATTTGTATAAAAAATCTATCAATGAGTCCGCGCGCCGTCATATGGTGATTGCAGTAACGCGATATCTGAACACATCTACAGGCCCACAGCGGGTAATGCGCGAAATCGAATACCGTTTAATCGACATTAAACATGCTCAAGCATTAGATTCTTCAGAGACTGCACTTCGACTTTGGGAGGGGGCTATTAAGCAACCAATTAATGTGCTGGCAGCTTATCATGGCTCTGGTATGAAACGAGAGGAGCTCGCAAAATTGATAGTTGAAGCACTCAAAGCGGCTGGCCTATTCACTATTGCAGGGGGAGTTTTAAACTAATGCTATCAGAAAAAACCATTTTCAAAATCACCGCGATTATTTCAGCAAGTCTATTGTTTGTTGCCTGTTCATCTACGTCTGAGGTGCAAAAGTTAGCCCAAATAACCGCCACAAACTCTTCCCTTGTAAATACGGAGTTGACCGGTTTTGCTGAAAAGAGACGTGAAATAGCAGAAAGCAGAATTAAGGCTATTGAATCGCTCAGCAAAGAGGCTGAACAACAGCAAGTAACGTTCGAAGCTTATCGACAAGGTGCGCTAGCCACCGCTGTAATCGCCGGAGAAAAAAATAATCCGAACTACGCTACCTTGCTGGAAGAATTAGAACGTACTTCTAACGCAGTTCAAGAATACCAAGAGTCAGTCCAGTTAAAACAAACTTCCATAAATCAGGAGATATTAACTTCACTACAACCATTAGAGATTCCAAAAAGTAATTTGTCAGCAATCTCTACAAAACTAGGGGGACTTGCTAAAGGATCAACCTATGAAGAGCAATTGCGTTTTCTGACTGGTTACTTCTCAGCGGTATTAAATGACATCAGAGCCGCCCAAAAAGCATCAAGTAGTGCTACAAATAACAATACGACTTCTAGTGATGAAGACAATCTTGCGTCTGAAACTTTACAAAACCCTAATTAGATACGATTTTTTTAATCGCCAAAAACAAAAAAGGAAAAAGCATGCCTAAAAAAAACAAAATATCAGGTAAGGGATTACAAAACTATCTCGAAAGCTATCAACTTACACGTGAATGTATCGTAGATTTAATCTCAAAATTAAGAAAGCGAAATAGAAATTTAAATAATCCTCCAACTCCAAGCGAAGTTGCTGACAATGATGAGAAAATTCTCGAACTGGTAGCAGCTAAGGCACTTTTGGATGCAAAACTGGCAGCATTTGAAGCAAATAAAGTTAGCATTGCGCCACCATCAGATCTGCAATTGAATTCACTAAAGGATCTTATCGCTAAAGTTGATAAGCTAAACACAAATCAGAAAATATCTGACGAAATAGTCAAACTCAGCACTGATGTATTGACTGAGTTTAACAACATTCATCCTGATCAGGCATAGCAATTGGAATAATTCTTTATAGTTCATTTTTTAATCTCTGCGGGTTCAATTCCCCGCCCCTTGGGGCGAGCTGGTTGAAAACCAGCAGATTGAAGAGCGCAGTTAATACCCCGCTGCTTGCGGCGGGGTATTTGGTCTCAAAACAACGCAAGTTGATAATCCGAGTACAGCTTCTGATATGCTTTACCTTGATTCTGCACATACTTACCAATCACCTGTTCATCCCCATGCTTACCAACCGTACTTGCAAAATAACCATCAGTCCAAAATTCTCCGCCCCATAGCTTCTTCTTAACCTGAGGGCAACACTTGAAAATTTCTCGCGCAGTTATGCTCTTATATAAGCGCAACAAGCTTAGTAACACTATATGTCGACACTGACTGTACCAAGAAATGAACATGGTCCTTATCAGTACCGATCTCTAAAAACTTCACTTGATAACGCTCCGCCACTCCAAGGCAAATATCTTTGAGAACAGCATCAACTTGCTCATCAAAAACTATACGCCTGTATTTTGCCGGAAATACTAAGTGGTACAGTAAAACTGTGACATTATGACTCTTATGAATATATTCGCTCATCCACAAATTCTACGCCGCAAGCGGCGGGGAATATAACCCGAAGAGATTGAATCGGAAGTCGAGCTTAATGATACATATCAGAAATTAAAGATAGGCTATGTTAAAGTTAGCTGTTGAAACTGTCTTGTTTTCCCAAGAGAGGCAAAGAAACAAAGTATTGGTGTAATATTTTGACCGAGACGGTCAATCATTCTGTGCCATCCGAGATAACTCTCAAGATAGCGTGTTGCCACCCCATGAAACTTCTTCATTCATTGTTTGAGCCGACTATCATACGCATTGACATTCTGAATATGATAGATGTTGTTTACAACACGCTGACCGGCAGCAATATTAACTGGGCGGTGAACGATGTTAGCTTGCCGGGCAAGCTGTTTGTATGTCGGCATCCCATCAGTGCACAGGATCACATCCTTATTTAATACACAGATTATTGCTCTGGCGAAATGAGAATGAACTTAATGAGGTAACTGATACTACTGATGTTTAACTAAGCTAACTCAGAACAGGTCAAATTCTTTTTCCAGGATCCACTCTTCTATATTTAGTTCCTATTTGCTTTTGCGCTCAGTAGAAATTTAACAATTTCAATAAAAGCCAGTGAAAAAGCACAATTATTCTTGCAAGGATACTTTTCGCTTCGCAGTATCCTTTTAATCCGGTGTGGTTGTGCTGGTTTTTGATTAAGTCTTTTATTTCAACTGTGCTGAATATCTGGTTGGGTATGCATTATTTCAGTAATGAAGGCATATCTGCTCTACTCACGATCATGAATTGCTTGGACTCAGTAGTCACTACTTTATTGCGCAACGTGTGCTTCACGCATTGTTAACTCGATGGAAAATCCATTAACTAAATCTTATCTTTCTACTCATAGCTTAAATGCTTGGAAGAATACGCTAACTAATTTAGTACGGCGGAGTCAGCTTATTGTTGTTTCCAAGTTAAAGCGCAGAAGGCGTTATACGCTGGTATTACATCGATTAAAACGCAACTTGGTGCTAGCAGGGGGCTTAATTGGCTTTATGGTGGGGCTTTCTTGGATAGCAATTAATTATTTAACTAAAGAAAGTAATTATTTATCAACAGAAGATCAGGAATCCTACTCGATTGTTGTTCCCCCACATGTTTTCATTGACTCAATCGATACACTAGAAAAATGGCTACGCAAAGAATTGGGATTACCTTACGCAAAATCGCATAGGGTAATTCGGCCTGCTAGTCTGTTATCTGGTAATAAAATTGAATTTCCGCAGTTGCTAGAATCGTGGGAGATCAAATTCATGACACATAATAGTAGTTTTAGCATTCGCTATTGGCGGGGTGATCCTAATGTGCTAGTGATAATGCGAAAGGCGAGTTTTTGGGGGTTATTAAAAAGCTTCCATGATGGTTCGACGATAAACAATGTCTGGGCGCTACTTATTGACTCAATTGCCACTGGCTTATCTGCTAATGTGATAATCAATACGTTAATTTGGAGTCGTCTTAATTACCTTAGGTTACTCTCTGCTGGATTCATTGGCATAACATTAACAATTTCATTTGCGCTTGTTTTGAACTCTTTGTCTCTCTATTAGTTTAGGGTGGAATTCATTTTGAGATTTGTATAAATTCTATTTTCTTTAGCGAAGATTCGAGTGCAAAGCTATAGGATATAGAATTTTTTCTAATCACCTATTTATTTGACAAATTTACTATCTTTTTTCTCAGAATTAACTGGTTTCTTTTATGAGTAATCGTTTCCTATGGGGATTTATTATTGCATTGATAGCTTGGATCGGCGTATTTACTGTCGCCTATCTTTACTTTGCATCGGCCCAAGCGCCTAAAGTGGCGATGGTCAGCGCGGATAGTCCTGAGAAAGAAATTATCATCCCTCGATCACTAGATGGTCATTATTACGTTCAAGGGAAAATTAATGGCTATCCCGTTGAGTTTATGGTCGATACCGGCGCGAGTATTGTATCGATCAGTTATGAATTAGCCCGTGCTATTCATTTGCCACCAGGTATTCCAGCAAATTTTTCTACAGCAGGGGGTGGTGTGAATGGAGAAATAGTTCCTTCAGTCGATATCGAAATTGGCAATATTAGGCTCAATGAGCTAACTGTTAGTGTGGGTATTCAAGGAAAAATGGCCTTACTTGGACAAAATTTTCTTAGAAGAATCGATATGATTCAATCTAATGATAAGATGATATTACAAATTAGAAATTAAAATAACCTAGGCGCCAACTGTAAAGTTGAATAAAGATGTTACTAATCTATCACTAATGAGATGATCGGAGATTTACTTAGATGTTCCAGCATATAAAAGTACCAGTAGAAGGCAAGAAAATTCTTGTTAATCCAGACCAAACGTTGAATGTACCGGATAACCCTATTATTCCTTTTATAGAGGGGGATGGAACAGGCATCGATATTACGCCTGTCATGTTAAAAGTGGTTGATGCTGCGGTTCTGAGCGCATATGGAAATAAAAGAAAAATCGCCTGGATGGAAATTTATGCAGGTGAAAAATCAACCAAAGTCTATGGAGAAAATGTTTGGTTGCCTGATGAAACTTTACAAGCTGCTAAAGAATACGTGGTTTCAATTAAAGGACCCTTAACGACACCAGTTAGTGGGGGTATTCGTTCCATTAATGTTGCATTGAGGCAGCTTCTTGATTTGTATGTATGCTTACGCCCAGTACGTTATTTCCAAGGCGTACCGAGCCCTGTTAAGCATCCTGAGAAAGTTGATATGGTGATATTTAGAGAAAACTCTGAGGATATTTATGCAGGAATCGAATGGGAAGCAGAGTCTTCAGCAGTGAATAAAGTAATTAAATTCTTAATGGATGAGATGCAGGTAAAAAGTATTCGCTTCCCTAAAACTTCGGCTATTGGCATTAAGCCCGTATCAAGAGAGGGTACTGAACGATTAGTTCATAAAGCTATTCAGTATGCAATTGATCATCGCAGAACTTCTGTAACGCTCGTGCATAAAGGTAATATCATGAAATTTACTGAAGGAGGATTCAAGAATTGGGGATACCAAGTTGCTGCGAAAGACTTCGGCGCAGAACTCTATAATGGCGGACCCTGGATGAAACTTCCCCAGGATAAAGGGGGTATTATCATAAAAGATGTAATTGCAGATGCTTTCTTACAGCAAATTCTGTTACGACCAGAAGAATACGATGTGATTGCAACCTTGAATTTAAACGGGGATTATATTTCAGATGCGTTAGCAGCACAGGTTGGTGGTATTGGAATTGCACCAGGTGCGAATCTTAGCGATTCAATCGCTATTTTTGAAGCGACTCATGGAACAGCACCTAAATATGCCGGAAAAGATCAAGTCAATCCTGGATCAATCATCCTTTCCGCCGAAATGATGCTAAGGCATATGGGTTGGAATGAAGCAGCCGACGCAATCTTGAGGGCGATGGAGAAAACCATAACAAGCAAAATTGTCACCTATGATTTTGCTCGGTTAATGGATGGCGCTACTGAGGTTTCTTGTTCAAAATTTGGAAGTACACTTATCGCTAATATGTCTTAGTGTATCGTTTTTAGAATTTATGTTTTGCCCATTACATAATAATGATTAACAGTATTATAGTAATGGGCAAGTTGCTTTATAGCTAAAATAAACTAATCAAAGTAGACCAAACAATCTACCTTAAGCAGCCTGAATATTTGATGCCTGTTTTCCTTTAGGACCCTGAGTTACTTCAAAGCTCACCTTTTGGCCTTCTTTCAGAGTTTTAAAACCGGTCATATTAATCGCTGAGAAATGGGCGAATAAATCCTCGCTTCCATCATCAGGAGTAATAAAACCAAACCCTTTAGAATCATTGAACCATTTTACTGTACC
>SSFW01000038.1 GCA_008015595.1 Nitrosomonas sp.
GTGTCGAGCGCGGCTATTTGATCGCTGTCAAGGCTGTTCAACTGAGTTGTGGACAATGCAGCGACCTGGGTGCTGGTCAATAACTGGATATTATCGCTTGTTAAACTTGATACTTGGTCAGTAGTAAGGCCTTTGATCTGAGTAGCAGTTAGTGCCTGAATCTGATCAGATGTCATATTGTTGAGCTGATCGCTTGTGAAAGCGGCGATCTGTTTAGCTGAGAATGCAGCAATTTGACTACTTGTCATAGCAGCAAGATCATCCGTTTCAATATTGGCGATTTGATCAGTCGTAAGTCCCTTGATCTGATTGGCAGTCAATGCCTGCAGTTGATCAGAAGTTAAGTCTTGGATTTGTGTCGTGCCAAGACCTTTGATTTGATTGGCAGTCAGTGCGGCCACATCTCCGGTGTCGAGCGCGGCTATTTGATCGCTGTCAAGGCTGTTCAACTGAGTTGTGGACAATGCAGCGACCTGGGTGCTGGTCAATAACTGGATATTATCGCTTGTTAAACTTGATACTTGGTCAGTAGTAAGGCCTTTGATCTGAGTAGCAGTTAGTGCCTGAATCTGATCAGATGTCATATTGTTGAGCTGATCGCTTGTAAAGGCGACAATTTGTTTAGCTGAGAATGCAGTAATTTGACTACTTGTCATAGCAGCAAGATCATCCGTTTCAATATTGGCGATCTGAGTGGTTGTCAATGCTGCAAGTTGGTTCTTGCTCAACTGAGTGATTTGACTGGTGGTTAAGGCAGCAATTTGACTGCTATCCATTCCCTTGACTTGGGTTGCGGTAAAGGCAGCTACATCGGCAACATCAATGGCTGCAATTTGGTCCGAGTCAAAGCTGTTTAATTGCGTTATGGATAGTGAGGCGATCTGTGCCCCAGTGAGTAGTTGGACATTATCAGTCGTCAATGTGGACAATTGATCAGTCGAGAGTCCTTTGATCTGAGTGGCCGTCAGCGACTGTATTTGATCGGAACTTAGGTTGTTAAATTGTTCAGTACTGAGTGCATTAAGTTGGGTTGCGCTGAGTTTGATTAAGTCACGAGTTTCTATTGCTTGGATTTGATCAGTCGTCAGTACCGACAATTGATCGGTACTCAGTGCGGCAATATGAGTTTGGTTTAATGCTTCGATCTGGTAAGTTAGCATGCCATCCGCAAATTCTTGAGCATCAAAACTCTTGATCTGAGTAGCGCTGAGTACGCTCAGATCTTCTGTCTCAATAGCGCCAATTTGTTCACTGGTGAGTGCATTGATTTGTGCGGTAGAAAGTTTCTTGAAATCGTCGGTTGTCAGACTCTGGATCTGACTAGTTGTAAAAGCGGCAATTTGTGCCGGCGTAAATCCCTGAATTGACATAATCAAATACCCCCTTTAGATGTATATAGTATGTAGAGACCTTAAAAAAAATGATTGAAATAGCTAACGGTCAATTGAATGGCTTCTTAAGAACACCGATTTATTAAATACCGTACATAAATGCCCGCATTTTGCAAGCTAATCAATCAGCTGATCCCAAATTAGTTATTGCATCAGGATTACCCTAGCCGCAGGCGGTAAATTGTCCTTGGTTTTTGATATTAATCTCCCTGGATCGCATTGGACTTACAGGAACCTCTATCTCGGTAGGGCAGAACGATAAAAGAATGAGGCGATCCAGAGTGATTTATTTTGTTTCTGTTTTACGAATATCAAAAATAATGGGATAAACCTTTGTTTGTTTATTCAACTGAGATTGGAATTCGTCACTGATAATAGCTTCCAATGACGGGAGCTTATTATGGCGGATGAAAGTGATTTAGAAAAAACGGAAGAGGCAACGCCCAGGCGACTTGAAAAGGCCAGAGAAGAAGGTCAGGTTGCGCGCTCCCAAGAATTGACTACGTTTGCTTTATTGATGGTTGCTGGTGGGGCCTTGTGGCTACTCGGATCAAGTTTTATTACGAATTTAATGGAAATTTTGAAACGAGGTTTGCAAATCCAACCTGAAGCGCTATTAGATAGCACGTCGCTACCTGTTCGGTTATTTCAACATGCGATTGATAGCTTAATTGCATCAGCGCCTTTGTTTGCAGTTTTTGTGATCGTTGCTGCGATTGCACCCACTTTGCTGAGTGGACTGCTATTTACTACGAAAGCATTAATGCCTGATTTTAAGCGTCTCAGCCCAATTCAAGGGTTTAAAAGAATTTTCTCCATGCATGGTTTTGTTGAGTTAGTGAAGGCCATTGTAAAAACAATCGTGGTTGGCGGAGTTACTGCATTGTTGATTTGGTACAACAAGGAAGCGGTAATTGGTTTGATTTTGTTGCCAATTGATCTAGGTGCGGAAAGTATGGGTAGCTTGTTGTTACTGATTTTTATGCTAATTGCTGCTGCCATGGTGTTGATCGTTGGTATCGATGTACCTTTCCAAATCTGGCAACATAAGCACCGCCTAAAAATGACCAAAGAGGAGATTCGTAAAGAATCAAAAGAAGACGAAGGAGATCCTTTTGTTAAAGCCCGTATCAGGAGCCTACAACGAGAAGCAGCTCGTCAACGAATGATGGCTGAAGTACCTAAGGCTGATGTAATTGTTACAAACCCGACCCATTATGCAGTTGCGTTGAAATATCATGGAGAATCAATGCGTGCTCCAAGAGTGGTGGCCAAAGGGGTACATTTACTTGCGCAACGCATTCGTGAGATTGCCGAAGAAAATCGTGTGCCGGTACTCGAGGTGCCACCCCTTGCGCGTGCGTTGTATCACCATACTGAATTGAATGATGAAATTCCTGAAACACTTTATACCGCTGTTGCGCAAATATTAGCTTATGTTTTTCAATTGAAGCGCTACCAGACTTATGGTGGTGTGGTACCGCAGCTACCGAGTGATTTAACAGTACCGCAGGAGCTTGATCATGCTTAATGAAGTTGTGAACGTTGTTCAATAAATTAACCGGCTCTAAATCATCAGGGAAATCCATATTGTTATGATAAACCACTCTTTATCGCTGACATCGTTGATCGATAAAAACAACTTGCAAAGCATTGCAGGTCCATTATTGATCATTATGATTCTGGCAATGATGGTATTACCGTTACCACCCTTTTTCCTTGATGTATTGTTTACATTCAATATTGCACTTTCAATTATCGTACTGCTTGTAAGCCTTTACACCAAGGATGCTTTAGATTTTGTAGCATTTCCAACGGTACTGCTGATTACCACGTTATTGCGATTATCGCTAAATGTTGCTTCGACTCGGGTTGTATTAATGGAAGGGCATAGCGGTCCAGATGCCGCAGGTAAAGTCATTGAAGCATTTGGGCATTTTCTGGTTGGTGGTAATTTCGCAGTCGGAATTGTCGTGTTTATCATTTTGGTGGTGATTAACTTTGTTGTTATAACCAAAGGTGCTGGCCGTATTGCTGAAGTGAGCGCACGTTTTACGTTGGATGCAATGCCAGGCAAGCAGATGGCAATCGATGCTGATTTGAACGCAGGTCTGATCGGAGAAGCCGAAGCCAAAAAACGGCGTGCAACGATTGCGCAGGAAGCTGATTTTTATGGATCGATGGACGGTGCAAGTAAGTTCGTTCGCGGGGATGCAATCGCCGGTATCCTGATTATGGTTATTACCATTATTGGCGGACTGGTTGTCGGGGTATTTCAGCACGACCTTGATGTGAGTGCAGCCGCAAAGAATTACACGATATTAACGATTGGTGATGGATTGGTTGCGCAAATACCTTCATTGATTATTTCAACAGCAGCCGGTATGGTGGTCAGCCGCGTGAGTTCTGATCAGGATTTAGGTCAGCAAGTTGTCAGTCAGTTATTTAATAAGCCACAAGTATTATTTCTAACTGCAGGTATCTTGGGTGTGATGGGTTTGATTCCGGGTATGCCTAATTTTGTCTTTTTATTGCTAGCATCCATCATAGCCGGCATCGCTTATTTTAAAGTTAACTATCTACCGGAACCAGAAGCGGTTACTGAAGAGGCTACCTCATCCCCAGTTGCTGAAACTGAGGGGCGAGAAGCTAGTTGGAATGATGTGATGCCTGTCGATATGCTGGGTTTGGAAGTTGGTTATCGGTTGATTCCATTGGTCGATAAAACACAACAAGGTGATCTATTAAAGCGAATTAATGGTATTCGCAAAAAATTTGCGCAAGAAGTAGGGTTCTTGCCACCCGTTGTTCATATTCGAGATAACCTAGAGCTAAGACCTAATGCTTACCGAATTACGTTGAAAGGTTCTGTCATTGGGCAAGGAGAATCTTATAACGGAATGTATCTGGCGATTAACCCCGGTCAAGCGACGAAGACATTATCTGGTGTGAATACCAGTGATCCGGCTTTTGGATTGCCTGCTGTATGGATTGAACCCGCCTTAAAAGATGATGCCCAGGCACATGGTTATACTGTCGTTGATCCGAGTACCGTGGTTACCACCCATGTAAACCATTTAATGCGCTCCTATGCAGCAGAGCTACTGGGTAGAGAAGAACTACAGAAGCTCTTTGATCACTTGGGTCGCAGTATACCTAAACTAACCGAAGACTTAATACCGAAGCTATTACCTTTAGCAACGGTTCAGAAGATTTTGCAAAATTTATTAGAAGAAGGCGTTCATATACGGGATGTTCGTACCATTGTTGATGTACTCACAGAACATGCTACCCGTACTCAAGATACCAATGAGTTAACAGCGCTTGTGCGAGTTGCGCTAGGGCGTTCCATTCTGGAGCAGTTTTTCCCTTCAGGTGAAGAATTACAAGTGATGAGTCTTCATCACAATTTAGAAAGCATTTTAGTACAAGTTGCACAATCAGGGCTTGTTGCAGGTGCTGGAATAGAGCCAGGCTTGGCTGATACGTTATTGAAGGAAGTCAGTAAAGCCGTCGATCAACATGAACAGCTTGGAATTCCCGCAGTTTTGCTAGTGCCTGATTCAATCCGATTATTATTGGCGCGTTTCTTGCGCCGCCCATTACCACAACTCAAAGTGATTTCACATGCTGAGGTAGTGGATTCTAGAAAAATTAAATTTGTATCGATCGTTGGAGGGAATAAATGAAAATGAGAAGATTTATTGCGAAAACTTCACACGAGGCGTTACGCAATGTTAAGGAAGAACTGGGTGCTGATGCAGTTATCTTGTCGAATAAACAAGTCGATGAAGGCATTGAAATTGTTGCATTGGCAAGTAATGAAATGTCAAGCTTGGTCAATAGTCCCGAATCTAAGTTTGTTCCAACACCGCCCCCCGTCGAAAAGAAAGAGGAAGTATTATCGGTTATTAACCCAAATATTGAAGTGCTAGAAGCGATTCAACAAGTTAAGAAAGAATCAAATATGTCTGAAGCGCTTGCACTGAATATCATTAATGAAATTCAGGCAATGCGCCATACATTGGAAGATCAACTGAATTCAGTTGCTTGGGGAAGTTTGTCACAAAGTAAACCGGAAACGATGAAACTGATGCGAACACTGCTTGATGCAGGGTTTAGTCCATTATTATCGCGCCATTTACTTGAGAAGCTAACCAAAGTTAGTAATTACGAAGAGAGTTTAAAGCAGACGGTTGCGTTACTAACACTCAATTTACGCACTGCAACGAGTGATCAACTGATAGAGAATGGCGGTGTTTATGCACTGATTGGTCCTACTGGGGTTGGAAAAACAACGACGATTGCCAAGCTTGCTGCCAGAGCCGTCATTAGGCATGGCGCAGATAAAGTTGCATTACTGACTACGGATAGTTACCGGATTGGTGGACATGAGCAGTTGAGAATTTACGGCAAGTTATTGGGAATCCCGGTCCGAAGTATAAAAGACATTGATGATTTGCAATTAACCCTACTTGAGCTGCGCAGTAAACATATTGTACTCATCGATACGGTTGGTATGAGTCAGCGAGATCAGATGGTTAGTGAACAGATGGCCTTATTGCGGGACTGTGGAACTGAAATTAAGCACTTGCTCTTGTTAAATGCTACGAGTAATGGAGGAACATTAGAAGAGGTGATCTCTGCCTACCAATATAATGGGATCGAAGGTTGTATTATTACCAAGGTTGATGAGGCGGTGGGTTTAGGTACGGCCCTTGATGTTGTTATTCGACGTAAGCTCGTGTTGCATTACGTAACTAATGGACAGAAAGTACCAGAGGATCTGCATGCCGCAAATTCAAGATATTTACTTCATAAAATTTTCAAACCCATCGCAGAAAATTCCCCTTTTTCTTTGCAGGATCCAGAATTTGCATTAGTAATGGCAGGCTATGACCGGAATAGTGCAGCAAAACCAAAGGGATACGCTGAGGCTAGCTATGAGTAGAAAAATGATTGACCAAGCATCGGGTTTGCGAGAGCTCGCTGCAATGCAGGCACGTGACTCAGTAAAAGTGTTTACGGTCACAGGTGGCAAAATGGGTGTTGGCAAAACGAGTATCGTGGTCAATCTTGCTGCTGCTCTGGCCAAAATTGGAAATCGCATTCTCATCTTGGATGAGAATCAACATCACAATAATGTCAGTGCTAATTTAGGTGTCAAAAGTCATTATGACTTGACCCATCTAATCAAACGGGAACAGTCACTGGATCAAATTCTGGCAAAAGCGCCAGATGATATTTTAGTACTTACTGCTGCACGAGGCATTCATTCATTGACTCAATTGTCAGCTGAAGAGCAAGAGTGGATTATTAAATGCCTGTGCGAATTACCCATCGATGTAGTGCTCGTCGATACCATGATTGGAGAGATGGGTCATGTGTTGCCACTTAGCCTAGCCTCGCAGCAAGTGCTGATAACGGTATCTGGATCATCAAAATCGATTACAGATGCCTATACGCTGATTAAAATCATGAGCCAAGAATATGCGCGGCAGGATTTCTTAGTAATCGTAAATAAGGTTAAGTCTGAGCTTGATGCGCAGAGCATCTATGAAAATATCGCAAAAGTTGCAAAACAGCATTTGTCTGTAAGACTTGAGTATCTGGGTTGTATTTTATTTGATGAGAAATTACATCGTGCAAGCCAATTATGTCGATCGGTAGTCGATGCATTTCCTGCTTCGACTGCTGCAATTGAATTTAAGCGGCTTGCTGAGAAATTATTACGATGTTCCTATTCCAATCAATATAGCGGTGGCGTTGATAATTTTATGTATCGATTGATTCGAACAAGCCATTTAAGCAAAGTTAAACTTTCAGTCTAATTAGAGCCTATGTATACAACTTCTGGAATTATTGATAAAGAGCAATTTGTTGTCGAATTTGCTCCACTCGTGAAACGAATTGCCCATCATATGATGATGAAGCTACCAGCCAGTGTTGAAGTCGATGACCTGATTCAAGCTGGAATGATCGGCTTACTCGATGCGATTAATCGTTACGAAGGTGCTTATGGGCGGCAGTTTGAAAGCTATGCCGCACAGCGGATCCGGGGATCAATACTGGATGAATTACGTGAATCAGATTGGTTACCGCGTAGTCTGCGAAAAAAAATGCGACAAATCGAAGTAGCAATGCGTTCACTGGAGCAAAAGCTAGGCTGTCCTCCATCGGAGCAAGAGATAGCTAAAGAGTTAAATATATCCCTGGAAGAATACCATGAAGCACTTCAAGATGCGCGTGGCGGGCAGCTAATCTATTATGAGGATTTTCAGGATGATGATGAAGATCACTTTCTTGATCGTCTATGCTCAGATTCTGGGAATGAGCCGCTTGAAATATTGGTAGATAAGAATCTACGTGAACTTTTAGTAGCGGCAATCGATAAGTTACCGATTAGAGAAAAAGAGGTCATGGGGATGCACTACGAGCAAGAAATGAACTTACGTGAAATAGGAGAGGTACTCGGTGTGAGTGAGTCACGAGTATGCCAGATTCACTCCCAAGCAATTGCTCGACTACGTGCTAAGCTAAGAAATCAATAGAGAATGATTAAGAAAGTTTTATTGAAGATGACGAATTAAAAGTCTAATTGAACCGGCTTTCTAGGCTATCACAAGCGAAACGATCATTACCTCGCAATAGCCTAAAAGAAGAATTTATTTTATCGTTTTACTAGCGGTTTAACATCACCACATTTTACAATTGATCCATCTGTACGATCTTTGATCGTTTCTTCAGGTTTTTTGTCTTTACAGCCCATTTGATTCAATATTTCTTGCGCGCGTTGTGGTTCAAGTTTAGATTCTTTATTTCCACTTGCAAATACAAAGGTGGATCCAGCGACCAACATAGCTGAAAGTGCAATTGCCATCAATTTTTTCATTTTTTGCTCCTTTTAATTTATTGAAGTTAATAAATACCCACCAGATACTTCCAATACAATAACCTAGTTTGGCTATAAATTTAGTTAAATCTACTCTCTAGATCCAATATCTACTTATACTTTTTAATACTTGTGTAGCTATGATATAACAGTGTGGGTTGTTTGTCAGGTGTAAATTTTAGTGTTTTACCATCTAATTCTATGTGATTTGCTCTCATTGTGCAGAAGTACGGATACGGTAAAAAGCTGCTGATCTCATTTTTTATTGGGCTAATTGGAGTTGTTTTATATCTATTACCCTTCGGGTTAGCACTTGATGAAAAATTTGGGTTGAATGTTCTTTTCCATCTGCGCGGCGTTACCTCAGTTCCTTCTGATGTGGTTGTGATCGCGATCGATCAATACTCAGCTTCGAAGCTAAAAGATAATAATCAAATTGCGAATAATACAATCGATCCAAGTAAATGGCCTCGTGCGCTCCATGCTGAATTGATTAATCGTCTCATTGAAGAAGAAGTTAAAGTGATCGCATTTGATTTAAGGTTTAGAGGGTGCGGAAGTAGTTTTGAAGATAATGATAGGTTAGTTCAAGCGATCAAGAATGCAGGTAACGTTATTCTTGTTGAAGAATTAGTTGATTCCAGGGACATTGCTGATTTTCCCTATCAAATGGATGAACAACCTGAAGTTTGTAATTCTGAATCGCTATCAACGAAAGACTTGAATCGAGATGAGCCTCATCAATATTATTTTAGTGAATCGGTAGGGTTACATGGAGCATGGCATCGATCCGTACTACCAATGATTTCCGATGCGGCACAAGCTACGGCTCCTTTTGTTTTGCCTCGAGGAGTAGTGACTTATCACTGGACTTTTAAAGAGGATGCGGGAGGAATTCCTTTATTACCTGCAGTGGTGTTACAGATTTTTGCACAGGATGTCTATGATCAGTTTGCTCATATACTACAAGAAATCGATCCTGTCGCTGGATTGAATCTGCCTTCCACCTTTGACAAGGGTACCCAAATTGAAGCGCTAATGTACGAGCTTCGTGGGCAGTTTATCGAAAAAACAGCATTAAAAGATCAGTTCATTAATGCGCTAAACCAAAATGATGAAATCGATACTCAGACAAAGGGTAAATTACAGGCGCTAGCTGAACTCTATGCTAGCCATGAGAAACACTATTTAAATTTTTATGGCCCTCCTAGATCCATTCGAACTATACCCTACTATCAAGTACTACACCGAGATCGTTTTCAGGATCAACGAGTTGATTTGAAGGGAAAAGCCGTTTTTGTGGGTGTATCGGCAGCTAAGTTTGGTGAGCAAGATAAACTGAGAGACGACTATACAACTGTTTTTAAACAACCGGATGGGTTACAGATTAGTGGAGTAGAGATTGCAGCAACCGCTTTTGCAAATTTATTAGAAAACAAAATATTACATCCTATTAACGAAGGGTATGGAGTGATACTCGTGTTTTTGCTTGGTTTTATGATTTGCGTTTTTTACTTTGCCTTACCATATAGAATCGTTTTCTTTACAGTTATCCTGTTCCTCTTAATATATTATTTTTTAGCGTATCAGTTGTTTGAAACTAAGCATTTGTGGGTGCCATTAGTGATTCCTTTGATACAAGCAGGCTTAGGGTTTGGTATTGCTTTATCGCTAAAATACGTTGAATCGAATCAGCAAAAAGAACGACTTCAACAAGCGTTCGGGAAATATGTACCGGATAAAGTGGTGAATGATTTTATTCATAATTCGGGATTAGCAACGACTAGAGGGCAGCAGTTATACGGTATTTGTATGGATACCGATGCTGACCGGTATACGGAATTAAGTGAGAAGATGCGCCCGACTGAACTCATGGTTCTGATGAACGAGTATTACTCAAGGTTATTTGAGCCTGTTAAAGCACGCGAGGGACTCATTTCAGATGTAAAAGGCGATGCCATGCTTGCGATTTGGACAGAGCCCAATTTTTCGAAGCGACAGTGCGAGCAAGCGTGCAGAGCGGCCCTTGAAATTATCGATGCGGTTGAATCATTCAATCAAAGCCATCCTGATACGGTGCTACCTACCCGGATTGGACTTCATATCGGAGAGGTAGTGGTCGGAAATGTTGGAACGGTCGATCATTATGAATATCGCGCAGTGGGTGATTTAGTGAATTCAGCCAATCGAATCCAAAGCGCAAATAAACATTTCCAAACTCGGATACTGCTTTCTACTGATGTACTCGAAGGATTAGATCTTTTTCTGATTCGCCCTTTGGGAAGCGTGTTGCTGCATGGAAAATCGAACCCAATCAATCTTGCTGAATTGATTAACTTTAAAGCGAAGGCGACTGATGACCAAATTTGGCTTTGTGAGGCCTTTGCTAAGGTTATTCAGGCCTATGAAATTCAGAATTGGATTGTTGCAAAGCAAGATTTACTCGAGATTCTAGAAAAATTCCCCAATGATGGTCCTTCTCAGTTTTTTTTGAATCGTTGTGAAACATATTTAAAAGTTTCACCCGTCGCTTGGGATGCAACTACCTATCTTTTAGGAAAATAGATGATCGATTAAAACGCTATGTCTTGAGACTATCATCATGCTTAGTTATAAAAAATAATCAGTGAGAAAAATCACACGCTGAATGAAAAGAATCGGATATGCTATTATCAATAATGAAGATGTGGTTTTTCTTGGAGAAGTAACATAAGAAGGCGAACGATCTTCACCAAATGAATAATATTGATTAGGTTGCAATTATGAAAGCGAGAGGGGGGGGAGCAGTTAGATGCAATTATCGAGTGCGATGGCATTCTGTGATGCTCGCGTTACTTACACTCCTTTATTTTCCTTATTCACGGTTTTTAGTTGCAAGTGACATCAAGCCTAATTTGAACTACTGTTCAGAGCAACAAGCTCAGATTGTTGCCGTAGAAGGCATTGCTGAAGTCCTTAGGTCAGGGGAACGAGCCTGGAAGCATATCAGGGTCGGTGGTGGATTGTGTGCAGGTGATATGTTGAGGGTGCGCGCTCATAGCCGAGTGGCGTTAAGGCAAAAAAATGAAAGTATGCTGCGCCTAGGTGAGAAGACAACCGTGACCTTTGCACAATCTGAGGTGAGTTCTGCACAAAGAAAGGCAACACTGCTGGAATTACTGCAGGGTGCATTGCACGTTATAACCCGCACACCTGAACCGTTTGAGATTAGAACACCTTTCATGAATGCAGGTGTGGATGGAACTGAATTTAGTGTAGCAGTTGAGTCCGATAAGACCCATGTTGTGGTTTATGAAGGTCAAGTCACTGCAAGCAATGATCAAGGTAGCATTGTATTAGTCGACCAAGAAGCAGGAATTGCCTACAAAGATCAGAAACCCCAAAAAGAAGTCATCGTTCGATCTCTCGATGCCGTGCAATGGGCGTTATATTACCCGGCGATCATCGATCCTCGCGTCATCGAGCAGCAACTCCCTCAAACTTTGCAAGCAACCGTTCGTGAATCACTAGAACACTACCGCCAAGGCAAGGCATTTGAAGCGCTCGCTGCGCTCGAAGCGCTGGATCGAAATACCCTTGGCGCACAACTGCTCACTTACCGTGCCGGACTCTATTTAACACTGGGACGCGTGGCAGAAGCGCGACACGATATCGCCCAAGCATTACAACTGCAGCCCAATGACAGTGAAGCCTATGCCTTACAAGCCATCATCGCAGTGGTGCAAAACGATAAAGCAGCCGCATTACAACTCGCTGAACAAGCGATTAATGCTGATCGTACTTCACCGACCGCACGGTTAGCACTTTCTTATGCCTATCAAGCCCATTTTCAAATTGAAGAAGCTCTAGGTAGTGTCGAAGAAGCCCTGCGCCTCGATGGTAAAAATGCTTTAGTTTGGGCACGATTATCAGAATTACAAATGTCCACCGGTTATCTCGACCGCGCATTAGAATCCGCGCAACAAGCGGTAAGTCTTAACCCTAATTTAGGTAAAACCCAAACCGTATTAGGGTTTGCTCATCTGCTACGAATCGATACTACAAAAGCGAAAGCAACATTCGCTAAAGCCATTCAACTCGATCAAGCCGATCCCATGCCAAGGCTTGGGTTAGGACTTGCTCTGATTCGTGAAGGTCAACTTGAAGCAGGGCGCATCGAGCTCGAAATTGCTGCAAGTTTAGACCCTGCCAATTCCCTAGTACGCAGCTATTTAGGTAAAGCTTACTTTGAAGAAAAGCGCTACGGACTTGCAGAAACCCAATTCGATCTGGCCAAAGAACGCGATCCTAATGATCCCACCCCTTGGTTTTATGATGCGATTCAGAAACAAACCCAGAACCGCCCAGTAGAAGCATTGCGCGATATTCAGAAATCGATTGAACTTAACA
>SSFW01000131.1 GCA_008015595.1 Nitrosomonas sp.
GCGGCGGCGGCTAAAGAAATCAAAGAATTGATTAGTGACTCAGTCGTCAAAGTTGAAGATGGAACTCAACTCGTAGATCAGGCAGGCAAGACGATGGATGAGATTGTGTCATCAGTGAAACGGGTGACAGACATTATGGCACAGATTGCATCAGCCTCACAGGAACAAAGTGCGGGAATCGAACAAGTGAACGATTCGATTACGAAGATGGATGAAATCACACAACAGAATGCATCGTTGGTAGAAGAAGCAGCAGCAGCATCGGAATCGATGCGTGAACAAGCGGAGCAATTAACGCAGGCGGTAAGAGTATTTAAGCTGGCACAAGGTGCTGCATTGAATCAGGGTGTGCAGATGGCTGAACGACGCGGGCCCAACCGTGCAAAGAATGTAGAGCGTATCCATCAATCTAGTGCTACTGAAAAAGCTAAGAAAGGTAAATATGTATTACCTGATCCTGCTAAATCCGGTACCGATGACGATTGGGAAGCATTTTAGTTTTGCGAGATCAACGGTACCCTTTTCCTAACGATTAATGTGTATCTATAGAAATAATTCGGCTGGCTATGGGTGATGAAATAAGCTGTCAGTACGCGAAATATAGCTACTTTAATTGCAAGCTCAATCGTGAAGTCATAAAGCTATTGCCGGGTGAGTTTTATGTGAGTAATAACGATTTAGTGATGGAGACTGTACTGGGTTCTTGTGTTGCTGCATGCGTTTATGATCCAAGTCAAGGTATCGGTGGCATGAACCACTTTTTATTACCTGCACCGCCTATTCAAGATAGGGAGAAAGATCGATCTTCTGCGCGTTATGGAGAGTACGCCATGGATATTCTGATTACAGAAGTGATCAGGATGGGGGCGATACGTAGTAATTTAGAAGTTAAATTGTTTGGCGGTGGTAATGTACAGCGTAATATGACTGAAATGAATATTGGTGAGAAAAATGCTAATTTTGCAATGGATTACGTGAAACGAAAAGAAATTCACTTAGCAGGTTACGATTTAGTCGATATTTATCCACGCAAAATTATTTTCTATCCAAAGGATGGACTTGTAATGGTTAAGAAACTAATGATTGAACCAGCTTCAATTATCAATGATGAAAAGAACTATGAGTCAATTTTGAAAAACCAGATAGACAAATGATTGATAAGGCTGAATCATGAAATTAAAAATCAAGCAAATATTGATAAAGAGGTGAGTAGATGCAAAAAATCAAGGTATTAGTTATTGATGATTCAGCACTAATTTGTAAAATTTTGGCAGAAATTATTAATAATCAACCTGATATGGAAGTGGCGGGCGTAGCTCATGATCCGATTGTTGCACGGGAGCTCATTCGAGAACTTAATCCAGATGTACTCACGCTCGATATTGAAATGCCTAAAATGGATGGTTTAGATTTTCTTGAAAGGCTTATGCGTTTGCGGCCCATGCCGGTATTGATGATCTCAACATTGACAGAAGCTAATTCTGAACCGGCTTTATTAGCGCTTGAGCTTGGAGCTGTTGATTTTATTTCAAAAACTAAATTTGATATGGCTACGGGTTTGGAGAGCTTTAGTGATGAAGTGGTCAGCAAAATTCGTATGAGTGTATATGCAAAAATTAAGAAATCTACTGCTAATCAATCTGAACAATCCGTGAAACAAAATCTTTCTTACGGAACCAACCCAACAAATTGGGGAAATAAGCTCATTATAGTGGGCGCGTCTACTGGAGGAACTGAGGCTATTAGAGAATTCTTAATGGAATTACCGCCTGATGTTCCAGGCATTTTAATTGCACAGCATATGCCCGAATCCTTTACAAAGCCATTTGCAAATCGTTTGAATACGCAATGCAGAATTACTGTTGTCGAAGCCCAAGGAGGTGAGCGGGTATTACCTGGGCATGCTTATGTAGCGCCAGGCCACTCTCACCTTCTACTCAAACGAAGCGGTGGATATTATATGACTGAGCTTAGTCAATCTGAGCCGGTGAATCGTTTTCGCCCTTCAGTCGATGTTTTATTTAGATCCGCCGCCACTCACGCAGGTAAAGATGCATTAGGGGTTATCATGACGGGTATGGGTAAGGATGGTGCCGCAGGTATGCTAGAGATGCATCGAGCGGGCGCTTATACCTTTGCACAAGATGAAGAGAGTTGCGTAATATTCGGTATGCCAAGAGAAGCGATCGCAATGGGAGGCGTTGATGAAATTGTTCCGCTTAAAAACATGGCTAGGCAAGTTCTGAGAAGACTCGCTTATTCTGATAAGCCCAATCAGCTTCGTGCTTAGGTTGAGTGGCCTGAATTATTGCTGCGGATGATTTGATAACGTATTGTAATAAAGCGTTGTAATAATGTTACAAAAAAACTAAGTTTTGTTGATATATGATAATTAACCGCATGAATCTGGTTAAAATGAGGCTACAGATATAGCCTAATTTCCAGAAAAACTAAGGAAGTCGATTTTTAAATTCATATTGACTCGAGTTATTCCCAAATTTCGGGTAGCTTGCAACGAATTAGTTCCACAATATAGTATTAATGTAACTGGCAAGTCCTGATACTGTTTGCAAATTTCTTTAATAGTAAATAAGTTGCGTCATCAGCATCTTATCTTCAGAAATGCCATTAAATTCATCCATTTTATGGTGTTTGAATTTTTTTTTTTGGTTTAACATCCAAGTGATATGGAATGTTCTAAATTCTTTTAGCGATTTTTTTAATGAGGCATAAAGTGGATACCCCAAATAACGATCAATTTTTAAGAAGATCCATAGCAGTTTTAATTGTATGTTTGGTATTTTTATTTAGCGCATGTACTAGCTATCCTCTCCTAACGAATCAGGGAGAGAAGGTTGCACATGATTATTTAATCGGACCTGGGGACACTTTGAATATCATCGTTTGGAGAAATCCTGAAATATCAATGTCTGTTCCGGTTCGCCCTGATGGGAAAATAACAACCCCTTTAGTTGAAGATTTGCCGGCAAGTGGGAAGACTTCAACTCAATTAGCCAGAGATATAGAAGAAACACTTTCAAAATATTTGCAGCAGCCAGTCGTCACAGTGATTGTAACTGGCTTTGTAGGGCCATTTACTGAGCAAATTAGAGTAATCGGTGAAGCAACGCGACCCCAAGCTTTGCCTTACAGCGAAAATATGACACTGATGGACGTAATGATTGCAGTTGGTGGAATCACAGATTTTGCAGCAGGAAATCGCGCAAGAATTATTCGAACCATCGATGGTAAACAGCAACAATTCAGAGTTAGGCTAAATGACTTGATCAGGGATGGGGATATAACTGCTAATACTCCTGTATATCAAGGTGATATTTTGGTGATTCCTGAGAGTTTTTTTTAATCATAACAGCATCTGTTAAGATTTTTATAGAAATGGAGATTGATGCAAGATGGATGAGTTAATTGCTCAACTGCTTGTTTATATTAAAGGAACCTGGAAGTACCGTTGGGTTTCCATCGCAATCGCATGGCTTGTATCTATTATCGGTTGGACGGTTGTTCATCACTTACCTGATGATTATGAAGCTTCTGCGCGAATTCATGTAGACACTCAAAATATTCTTAGGCCCCTGATGGCGGGTATGACTGTCTCACCCAATCCAGAGCAGCAAGTTGCGATCATGAGTCGAACTTTGATCAGTCGTCCCAATGTTGAACGGGTGATCAGAATGGTTGATCTGGATGTGAAGGTTACTGATGATGTCGCATACGACAAGCTTGTTACTTCATTAATGAAAGATATTAGATTGGGTGCAGCTGGTAGGGAAAATCTTTTTACCATTTCATATAGCCATAAAGATCCCAAATTAGCTAAAGATATTGTACAGTCATTACTGACTATTTTTGTTGAAGGCGGTTTGGAAAGTAAAAAGCAGGATTCGACTTCAGCGTTACGTTTTTTAGATCAACAAATAGCGAGTTATGAAGAAAAACTCATTGCTTCTGAAACTGCATTGACAGGTTTTAGGCAAAGAAATATCGGCCTAATGCCAGGTCAAAGTGGGGATTATTACGCGCAGTTAACAAATGCCCTAGAAGAGCTTGAGAAAGCAAAAGTGGCATTAAAAGAAGCTGAACAAGAAAGAGACGCTGTAAGAAGGCAAATAAGTGGTGATGAAACGGTTTTACTCCTTGAAACACATGAAAATGTTTTAGAAAAAATAATTAACCCTGAAATTGATGCACGTATTCAGGCGCTGAATCTGAATCTTGATAATCTTAGACTCAATTTTACAGATTTACATCCCGACATTGTGGCAACTAAACGTTTAATTACTCAACTCGAAGAACGTAAAAAAGAAGAGGCAACGCTGATAGATCCAACTGCGGTAGATCAAGGAAGGAATTTTAGTCCCATGCTACAGCAATTGAATATTGCATTGACTGAAGCTGAGGCGGTGGTCGCTTCAATGCAAGCACGGGTATCTGAATACACGAATCGTTTTGAGCGACTTAAATCGCTGAGTTCTATGATTCCAACAGTTGAGGCAGAACTTACTCAATTAAGTCGGGATTATAATGTTAATAAAGCTAATTATGAGAAATTACTTGAACGCAGGGCCTCTGCTGAGATATCAGGCGAACTGACTTCTACAACGGGTTTAATGTCATTTAGGATTATAGACCCGCCTGTTGTTCCTGAGACTCCATCAGGGCCAGATCGAAAGAAAATGTACTCGTTTGTTTTTATTGGCGCGTTGCTAGCTGGTATTGGCGTTGCTTTTATAATTAGTCAAATTCGTCCAACCTTCCATAGTCAGACTGATTTGCGACAAGTTACTGGTCTTGCTATTCTTGGCACCATTCCAATGGTTTGGACCGATCAAGAAAAATCTAAGCGAAGAAATCGACTCTATGCATTCGGTTTTTCTCTATTGGTACTGATGGCTTTATATACTACCTTAATGATTTACACAAAACTTCCAGTTGCAACGTTAATTAATCTCTTTTAAACGTTGTTTGCGAATCCAGGTATTTTTAGTGAGGAATTGATATGAGTATTATAGAAAGGGCTGCTGACAAGCTAAAGAGTAATGCTGATGCAGAACAGAAAATACCGGCAATTAAGAATATTCATAAAGATATAATTCAAGACTCTAAAAGAAAGATTCAAAAAGAGGCCTCAGATATTGAAAGAATTACAGAAAAATTTAAGAATACAATAGCTGATTCGCCGAAAATACAGCCTATTGAACCACAAGGGGTAGATAATGCTGTTAAGATAAACCGAGAGTATATTGATAAACCGATATCTATTACTGAGGGAAGAACTGTAGGTAAGAAAGTAAGTGTTGATACTCATCTGCCACAGCCTCACATAGATATTGATCTAGACAGATTGCATAAATTGGGTATTGTGACGCCACAACATGGAAAAACCCAAATCGCTGAACAGTTTCGTATTATTAAGCGTCCACTGTTAACAAACGCGTTTAGTAAAAATTCTGGAATAAAGAACGGTAATCTTATAATGATCACCAGCTCGTTGGCAGGTGAGGGTAAGAGCTTCTGTTCCACAAATTTAGCGATGAGTATCGCAATGGAAATGGATAATAGAGTTTTATTGGTTGATGCTGATGTAGCACGCCCCTCAATTCCAAAAATGCTGGATTTTAGTCCAGATCGTAAAGGATTATTAGATATTATTTTGGATCAGAGACTAAACGTATCGGATATTTTGACTAAAACAAGTGTTGATAAGCTGACTTTGATTGCAGCAGGAACTCGTCATCCCCATGCAACAGAATTACTGGCAAGTCAGAGTATGGCAGATATTTTAATGGAGCTAGCACAACGCTATAGCGATCGTATTGTAATTTTTGATTCTCCTCCACTCCTTCTTACTAGTGAAGCGCGCGTTTTAGCAAGTCAAATGGGGCAGATTGTTTTGGTGGTGGAAGCAGAAAGAACTACTCAACAGACTGTCAAGGAAGCATTGCGTCAGATTGAATCCTGTGATGTTATTAATTTAATCTATAACAAGGCCAGAACTTCGGCGGCTGCAGGTTACTATGGTTATTATTACTCCTCATGAAGCTGCTTTCTAAACATTTCTGCAATTATCATTGCAAGCGTTTAATTTACATTAGTATTTTACTATTTAATATTATAGCTTTACCTGTATACGCAGGAGAATGGCGCGTTGTACCTAGTTTGAATATTAATGAACGCTATACGGATAATTTTAGACTAGGTGGTATAGCGACAGGAGGTAAAGGGAATGATGAATTTATCACTCAGATTAATCCAAGCATCCTCATTAATGGAAATGCCCGACGTTACCGAGTAGACGTTAATTACTTAATGAATAATCTGATATATGCGAATAATAGTGAATTTAACAGGATTAGGCATCAGCTTAGTGCTAATGGAACTGTTGAGTTAATTCAGGATCGGTTTTTCATTGATGGTCGAGCGATGATTTTACAGCAAAATGCCAGTCTGCTTGGTTCTCAGGGATTAGATAATGCTAACCCATTTAATCGAAGAAATGTGAGTATGTTAAACATAAGCCCATACTATAGGCATCGCTTTGGTGATTTTGCAACTGCTGAGTTACGTTATACTCATGGAGAAGTAAATACGAGTGGGGGAGGATTGCGAGACTCTTCAACAGACAATGGCACAGTTCGTTTGAATAGTAGTACAGCTTTCAGGGATCTGCAATGGGGTATTACCTACAATCATACTGAGATTCATCGGAATCAACTCAGGACGATTGCGCTTGAGCGATCTACAGTGCTGCTAAGATATATGCTAACGCCACAATTTAGTCTTGTAGGTACAGGAGGGTATGAAAGAAATAGTTTTATCTCCGTTAATGGGCGTACGAGTAGCCCTACCTGGACAGTGGGTTTTTCCTGGATACCCAATGAAAGAACGGAATTTGATTTTGCCGGAGGTCAAAGGATTTTTGGTGATACGTATTTAGCTAATTTTAGTCATCGCACTCGATTAACTACTTGGAGTGCATCTTATAACGAAGATATAACCACCTTTGGGCAACAAAATTTATTGCAACCTGGAGCGGCAGGCGCTATTCCTTCTGGAGGGATATTGCCTCAGCTTCTATTAAATACGCTGACGAATGCTGGCTTTGGGGGAGGGGGACTTGCAAATCAAGGTGCCTTATTGGGTATCTCGGGCGCCAATAACTTTTTTACCAATCGATTATTCCTTCAGCGGAGCTTACAAGCGTTTATGACCATCAATGGAAGTCGTAATACAGTAGTTTTTAGAGGGTTTAACATATCGCGGCAGGCTTATACTGGGGATGAAGAAGATGATTCCATTGGAGGAAGAGTTAATTCCGTACTAAATAGGAATACGGTTCAAACAGGAGGGGGGGTTTCTTGGATTTATAGATTATCCCCTTTGATGAATGTAACAACTAACTATACTTTTACTCGAATAAATTTTACGACAACTAATCTAGTTGATATTAATCAAGTAATGTTGGTTAGCTTGAATAAAAGATTTTCTCCTAATCTATTTGGCGAAATTAGCTATTTTCATAATCGAAGAGACTCAGAACGGATCAATGGTGATTTTTCTTCGAACAACTATATGGCATCTCTTTCAATGAATTTCTAAATGTTTGTTTCAACTAATTTAATTTATGTACCTATCTTTCTATGGTTTAAAAACAAAACCGTTTCAATTAAAGCCTGACGCTAGTTTCTTTTTTAGTAGTAAAGGCCATAAGCGCGCGATTGCTTATTTAGAATATGGGATATCACAGGAAGATGGTTTTATCATCATTACCGGTGAAGTCGGTGCAGGAAAAACCACACTCATCCGTCATCTTTTCCAGAAACTGGATCAGCAGCGTTTTATTGTAGCGCAACTAGCTAACACAAATCTCGATTCAGATGACATGTTGAGAATGGTTGCAGCTTCTTTTGGATTACCAGTGACCAATGCATCAAAGGCAACGACGCTTTTAGAAATCGAGCAGCTTCTTAGGCAATATGATAAGGAAGGGAAAAAGATATTATTGTTAGTTGATGAGGCGCAGAATTTGACATCGCGAGCACTTGAAGAATTAAGAATGCTTTCTAATTTTCAGACAGACGATAAGCTTTTATTACAGACCTTTCTATTAGGTCAACCAGAATTTAGAAAAACACTATTGGGTAATAACATGCAGCAACTACGCCAGAGAGTGATCGCTACTTATCATCTTGGCCCAATGGATAATACTGAAACACGCGCTTATATTGAGCATCGTTTGGCGATTGCAGGCTGGCAGGGAAGTCCGTTACTGCAGGATGATAGCTTTGATGTGATTTATAACTTCACAGGTGGTATTCCACGAAAAATTAATACGCTATGTGATCGATTGCTAATAATGGGATGCTTAGAGGAACTACGCACGATAACAAGTCAAGAAGTGAATGAGGTTGTTGCCGACATTCAACAAGAGTTTGATTTACCCCCTTTTCAAAATATTGAAACAAGTGATTAATTTAGTATTCAATGGCGCCCTGAAAAAGGGTTTGTTGCATCAAAAATCGATTAGGTTTGCTTAGCTTTTGATTGTTGTACACGATAGGGAAAGATCAATATGATACGTAATGCTTTAACGATTGATGTTGAGGATTATTTCGAAGTATCAGCGTTTGATCCCTATATTCCGAGAAATGATTGGGATAGTATCCCGTGTCGTGTGGAGCGGAATATTGATCGGGTTGTTTCATTGCTCGAAAAAAAAGGTATAAA
>SSFW01000030.1 GCA_008015595.1 Nitrosomonas sp.
CTGAACGCCAGGGCCAAAATCGCGCTGAATATTGCGATCGTTAAACCATTTGCCATATAAAACTCCAAATAAAGCCAGACCACCTGAAAAACATGCGAAATTCGGTCTGGTAATTTCGCATCAACTCTCTAAAATCAAACAACAAAAAGCTATTTTATTACATTCCTTAAATAAGGAAAAAATTAAAGCTTGAATTCTTCCAGTTTTTTATCAACTGCTTTATTCTCAAGCCGCACGTAGTTTGGTAGTCCGTTTTTATACGGAGGGTAATCCTCTCCTTCGATCAATGGAGAAAGATAAGTTCTACATTTTTCCGTGATGCCAAAGCCGTCATCGGTAATAAAATCTGCTGGCATCATTTTTTCAACATTGGCTACTTTCGATAATTCAGCCATTCCTACTTTCCAGTTATAAGGTTTATCAGAAAGGCGCTCAATGGTCGGCATCACTGAATTATGTCCAGCAATTGCATATTCTACGGCTGCTTTCCCCATCGCATAGGCTTGTTCAACATCGGATTTGGATGCAACATGGCGTGCCGCACGTTGCAGATAGTCAGCCACCCCCCAGTGATATTTCAATCCAAGCCCATCTTTGATAATGTTAGCTACCACAGGTGCAACGCCACCTAATTGTGCATGCCCGAAAGCATCACGAAGCCCTTGATCTGACAAGAATTTACCATCTTCTCCTTTGACCCCTTCAGATACGACAACTGAGCAATAACCATATTGCTTAACACAGCTATCGACTTTTGCGAGAAACTTTGCTTTATCAAAAGCAATTTCGGGGAATAAAATTACGATTGGAATCTCACAGTCTGGACTCGATGCTAGTCCTCCAGCAGCAGCAATCCAACCTGCATGTCGGCCCATTACTTCCAGCACAAACACTTTAGTAGAAGTTTTCGACATACTTGCCACATCGAAGCTCGCTTCACGGGTCGATACGGCAATATATTTCGCAACCGAACCAAACCCAGGGCAGCAATCCGTTATCGGTAAATCATTGTCAACGGTCTTAGGTACATGGATCGCTTGAAGGGGATAACCGAGTGTACCCGATAATTGTGAAACTTTAAGACACGTATCCGCAGAATCTCCTCCACCATGGTAGAAGAAATAACCGATATCATGCGCCTTGAAGACTTCGATGAGCCGCTCATACTCGCGTCGATTTTGTTCCAGGCTTTTCAATTTGTAGCGACAAGAGCCAAATGCGCCCGATGGTGTATGTCGTAGTGCTCTGATCGCTTCAGCAGATTCTGCACTCGTATCAATTAAATCTTCTGTCAACGCCCCAATAATTCCATTTCTTCCTGCAAATACTTTACCAATTTTATCTGGATGCGCGCGCGCTGTCTCTAAAACACCTGCGGCTGAGGCATTAATTACTGCGGTCACACCTCCTGATTGTGCATAAAATGCATTTTTTATTGCCATAGCAAGACCTCTCTTCGTTTTGTTATTTATTCTTTAATTCATGAATCTATTTAGCTTTTACTCTTAGCTAAGCTGTGAAATGATATTTTGTCGAATTATCTCAACATCTCCAGTCCCAGCTATCTTGATATAGCGGGGCGCGCCCGAATCCCCACGAGCTGACCAGTCCGAATAGTACTGAATGAGTGGTTTCGTTTGTGCGTGGTAAACTTCTAGGCGCTTCATAACCGTTTCTTCTCTATCATCATCACGCTGAATCAGGGGTTCACCACTGATGTCATCCTGTCCTTCCACTTTGGGTGGATTGAATACGATGTGATAAGTACGACCAGAAGCAGGATGAACTCGCCGTCCGGACATTCGCTCAATAATTTCAGAATCGGTTACATCGATTTCGACAACATAATCAATAGCAACCTGCGCTACCTTCAACGCATCTGCTTGAGGGATCGTGCGCGGAAAACCGTCAAATAAAAACCCTTTCGTGCAATCGGGTTCAGCAATCCGTTCTTTGACAAGATTGATAATAATTTCATCGGACACGAGGCCGCCTGAATCCATGATCTTCTTGGCCATGACCCCCAATGGGGTGCCCGCCTTAACTGCATTACGCAGCATGTCTCCCGTAGAAATTTGCGGTATACCAAAATATTCTTTGATAAAGTTTGCTTGCGTGCCCTTACCCGCACCTGGGGCACCTAATAAAATGATACGAATGATCTTCTCCCTTTTTTCTACTCTTTTTTACCGGTGTTTGCAAAAATAATTGTTATTTTTTAATTTGAAGTTTAATTATATCTCAAGCAGACCATCCTCTTGAAGTATTTGCTAATTTTTGCATTTATGGTATTGAAATAAAGTAGATATCTTTCTTCCTGGAATGAATATGAGATAATCCAGAGAACAAACATTAGGAAAAAAGATGGACGACAATAGAAACAAGGCGTTAGAAGCGGCCCTCTCTCAAATCGAAAAACAATTTGGGAAAGGTTCGATCATGCGGCTGGGTACCAATGATGTAGCCAATGATATTCAAGTCGTATCGACTGGATCGCTCGGTTTGGATATTGCCCTAGGGGTTGGCGGTTTACCGCGGGGGCGTATTGTAGAAATTTATGGGCCTGAATCTTCGGGCAAAACCACACTGACGTTACAAGTCATTGCTGAAATGCAACGCGCTGGCGGAACAGCAGCCTTTATCGATGCAGAACATGCGCTCGATCCTCAATATGCCAAAAAAATTGGGGTTAATATTCAAGAATTGCTGATTTCGCAACCAGATAATGGCGAACAAGCATTAGAAATCGCTGACATGTTGGTTCGCTCAGGGTCTGTCGATGTTGTTGTGATCGATTCGGTTGCTGCCCTTACCCCTCGTGCTGAAATCGAAGGTGAAATGGGAGATCCCCAAATGGGACTACAAGCTAGGCTCATGTCCCAAGCGCTGCGAAAACTGACTGCCAATATCAAACGCACGAATACCATGGTGATATTTATCAACCAAATCCGTATGAAAATTGGTGTGGTATTTGGTAATCCAGAAACGACAACCGGAGGAAATGCGCTCAAATTCTACGCATCCGTTCGCCTGGATATCCGTCGCACTGGTTCGATCAAAAATGGGGAAGAAGTCATTGGTAACGAAACACGCGTTAAAGTAGTTAAAAATAAGGTAGCCCCCCCCTTTAAACAAGCTGACTTCGATATCTTGTATGGTGAGGGAATCTCACGTGAAAGCGAAATCATCGAGCTGGGCGTGTTACATAAACTCATCGAAAAATCAGGCTCATGGTACTCCTATAAAGGAGAAAAAATTGGCCAAGGGAAAGACAATGTACGAGATTTCTTGAAATCACATCATGATTTAGCCAAAGAACTCGAGCAAAAAATTCGTACGGCAGTTGGTTTAATACCCCCTGGTGCGGCCAGTGAATCAACTGAATAATAAACACGACGTGTGTGCTTATGGCGCAATCAAATCTCAAAACACTTGCCTTACAACACTTAGCAAGGAGAGAGCATTCACGGCTAGAGCTTGAAAAGAAACTATCAAAATACGCGCAAAGCACTGAAGCGCTAGCCAGCACACTGGATTCACTTGAGCAGCAAGGCTTTTTGTCTGAAAATCGAGTTGTAGAACATGTTAAGCATGTGCGCAGAGCTAAATATGGATCGCTACGCATCCACACTGAATTAAAAACGAAAGGCATTACAGAAGAACTGATCGATAGTGCGCTGACCGATCTAAAACAGACCGAATTAGACACTGCGCGCCAGATATGGCAAAAAAAATTTGGTGTCTTTCCTGAAGATTGGAAAACGCGCGGTAAACAAGCTCGTTTTCTAGCAGGTCGTGGGTTTTCACCTGAAATTATCAATCAAGTTTTTGCGAGTCTTTCTGAAGAAATTTAATACGATTCTCCCTATTACTATTATTGCTTGAAAAGCGAAATTGACATGAAAAGTAGTGAAATTAGACAACAATTTCTAGATTTTTTTGAATCACAAGGCCATACCGTTGTCGCATCGAGTCCACTCGTGCCCGGTAACGATCCAACCTTGCTTTTCACGAATGCGGGGATGGTTCAGTTTAAAGATGTCTTCCTCGGTCAAGACAAGCGACCTTATGTACGCGCAGCAACGTCACAACGCTGTGTACGCGCAGGTGGTAAACATAATGATCTCGAAAATGTAGGATACACGGCACGGCATCATACTTTTTTTGAAATGCTGGGTAATTTTAGCTTTGGAGATTATTTCAAGCGCAACGCCATTCAGTATGCTTGGGAATTCTTAACGCGTATATTACAGATTCCACCCCATAAACTTTGGGTAACTGTCTATGCTGAAGACGATGAAGCAGCCGACATCTGGCTCAATGAAATCGGCGTAGATCCCAAACAATTTGTACGCATTGCGACCTCAGATAATTTCTGGCAAATGGGTGATACCGGGCCCTGCGGTCCTTGTTCTGAAATCTTTTATGATCATGGCCCAGAAGTTGCTGGGGGTCCCCCTGGATCGACTGATGCAGATGGAGATCGGTATATTGAAATCTGGAATCTAGTCTTCATGCAATACAATCGGGATGCGAGTGGTACACTGCACCCTTTGCCAAAACCCTCGGTAGATACGGGAATGGGCCTGGAACGAATTGCTGCAGTCATGCAGCACGTTCATAGCAATTACGAAATAGACTTGTTTCAAGCTTTGATCAAAGCAGCCGCACGGGTAACACAAACAACCGATTTAACGAATAATTCACTCAAAGTTATCGCAGACCATATCCGTGCTTGTGCATTTCTCGTTACAGATGGCGTCATTCCTGGGAATGAAGGGCGGGGTTATGTTCTGCGCCGAATCATTCGGCGCGCTATCCGACATGGCTATCGACTGGAGCAAAAACAACCTTTTTTTCATTTACTGGTCGAGGATCTCGCAACGGTAATGGGTAATGCCTACCCAGAACTCGTCGCTGCGAAAGACCAAGTTTCCGCAGTACTCAAACAAGAGGAAGAGCGCTTCGCGGAAACACTCGAGAATGGCATGCAAGTCCTTGAAGCCGCATTACAAACCCAAACAAAAATGTTAGCAGGCGAAACAGTTTTCCGCTTGTACGATACGTTTGGATTCCCTATCGATCTTACCGCAGATATTGCCCGTGAGCGAGGCATTGGTATTGACCAGGCTGGATTTGAGAAAGCCATGGAAGATCAACGCGAACGTGCGCGCGCAGCCGGAAAATTCACGATGCAAGAAGGGATCCAATACCATGGCAGTGCGACAGAATTTCATGGCTATCAGTACTTACAGCAGGAAGCTCGCGTTCTTGCAGTTTATCAGCAAGGAACACCCGTCGAATTCATTCAGCCGGATGAAGAAGCGATCATTGTGTTAGATCGGACCCCTTTTTATGCCGAATCAGGTGGGCAAGTGGGTGATCGGGGCCAAATACTCGCTGGAAATGGTACGTTTGTTGTAGCTGATACCCAAAAAATTCAGGCGAATGTTTTTGGGCATAAAGGGGTATTGAGTAGTGGACGGCTCGTGGTCGGAGATACGGTACTCGCCCAAGTCAATCCCGTTACACGTGCCAATACCGCTAACAATCATTCTGCAACCCATTTATTACATGCTGCACTGCGCCAAGTTCTGGGTAAACATGTAACCCAGAAAGGATCACTGGTTGATGCAAATCGACTCCGTTTCGATTTTTCTCATCATACCGCTGTACAGTCTAATGAATTATGCGCTATCGAAAATTTGGTCAATGAACAGATTCGACGTAATCATGCAGTTGAAACACAACAACTGAAATACGATGATGCTATCAAAAAAGGTGCGATGGCCTTGTTCGGAGAGAAGTATGGCGATGAAGTTCGTGTCGTCGCCATGGGTGAGTTTTCGACTGAATTATGTGGGGGTACCCATGTATCGCAAAGCGGGAATATCGGTTTTTTCAAAATTGTTAGTGAATCTGGGGTTGCTGCAGGCATCCGTCGTATCGAGGCCGTTACAGGCCAAGGCGCTATGGCATATGTACAACAAAATGAAGCACACTTAATTGAAGTTGCAGCAACATTAAAAGCTTCACCTTCGGAAGTAACGCAAAAATTATCGCAGATTCTCGATCACGTTAAACAAACTGAACGAGAACTGACGGCACTCAAAACTAAATTGGCCTTGCTACAAAGCACCGAATTGGGTGAAGCACAAATTCGTGAAGTAAAAGGAACAAAGGTACTCGCATTTGCGCTTGAAGGTGCAAATGTCAAAATTCTGCGTGAGACCTTGGATCGATTTAAGCAGCAATTGAAATCGTGTATCGTTGTTCTAGCCACGACCGAAGCCAATAAAGTTACCTTAATTGCGGGTGTTACCGATGATCTCACTGCAAAAGTCAAAGCCGGTGAATTGATCAATTTTGTTGCCCAACAAGTCGGGGGGAAAGGCGGCGGGAGAGCCGATATGGCGCAAGCAGGCGGTACATTACCAGAAAAACTCCCGGAAGCACTAAGCAGTGTAACAAGCTGGGTTGAACAGAAATTATAGTCACCAGCATTGTGAACAAATGTAAACGATAGGAAATAAGCGCATGAACATTCTATCGAGGCGAAAATTCCTAAGACTCGGGTTAGCTGGTAGCGCAGCAAGTATAACGCTTGCTGGAAATAAGGCTGTTAGCTCATTATTACCTTTTACACCGGTAGAAGCCGAGGGCCCCTTTTATCCGGTTACACCTCAAGAAGACAAAGATGAAGACCTCACTCGGATAAAAGGCCATCACACCTCAGCACAGGGTGAACCGATTTATGTAACTGGGCAGGTCATGAATCACCAGGGGCAACCGCTTGCGAATGCGAGCGTTGAGATCTGGCAAGCGAATGCAAAAGGCCGTTACCGTCATCCTCGCGATCCTAATCCAGCACCGATCGATAACCATTTTCAGGGCTGGGCTATCGTCACGACTGATGTGCAAGGTCATTTTCGATTCAAAACCATCAAACCGGGTGCATACCCGGCATCAGCGCAGTGGATCCGACCGCCTCATATTCACTTCAAAATTTCGAAGGAACATTATCAGGCATTGATCACACAAATGTATTTTCCTGATGAAGCGCTTAATGAAGCTGATTTACTGTTGCAACACAAAAAACCTTCTGAACGCTCATTTATGATTGCCAAAAGAGGCGCACTGCTTAACGCAATCGAAGTTTTTGAGTTCCCGATTGTATTAAGAACTACAATCTAATTTTTTAATTATTAAATCGACTCATTTAAATCATGACGACTAAACATTCCCGACTACTTATTCTCGGTTCTGGTCCTGCCGGATACACCGCTGCGATCTACGCTGCACGCGCCAATCTCAACCCTGTGATCATTACGGGCCTGGCCCAAGGCGGTCAACTGATGACGACTACCGATGTCGATAACTGGCCTGCTGATGTGATGGGTATACAAGGTCCTGAACTCATGGAGCGTTTTCAAAAGCATGCAGAGCGCTTCCAGACAGAAATCATTTTCGATCATATCCATACCGCTAAATTGACCGAGAAACCGTTTACGCTGATCGGTGATCAAGGTACCTATACTTGTGATGCTTTGATCATTGCCACAGGTGCTTCCGCAAAATATCTAGGCATGCCTTCGGAAGAAGCTTATATGGGCCGCGGCGTTTCTGCTTGCGCAACCTGTGATGGTTTCTTTTACAAAGGACAAGATGTAGCAGTAATTGGTGGCGGTAATACTGCTGTCGAAGAGGCACTATATCTTTCCAATATTGCGCGACGTGTTACAGTTGTTCACCGGCGTGATAAATTCCGATCCGAAAAAATACTGATCGACAAACTCATGAATAAGGCCACCAATGGTAATGTGAGCTTGGCGTTCAATCATGTGTTAGATGAAGTCATCGGTGATGCTTCCGGTGTTACGGGCATTCGCATCAAACAAGTTCAGGACGGAACGACTCAGCATTTAGAAGTCAAAGGCGTATTCATTGCCATCGGCCATCAACCCAATACCGATCTCTTTCAAGGGCAATTAGAAATGAGAAATGGCTATTTAGTCACCAAAAGCGGCAATGAAGGTAACGCCACTGCAACCAGCATTACGGGTATATTCGCAGCAGGCGATGTGCAAGATCAAATCTACCGCCAGGCAGTAACGAGTGCGGGTAGTGGCTGTATGGCTGCATTGGATGCAGAAAAGTATCTCGATCACCTCGGTGCCTAAAGACAAGACACCCCACCCTCCTGATAATTCAATCAGTGACGATGAAATGCTTGCATTTCAGGAGGCGATGCGAGACGTCACTCCGCTTGCAGCGCCGAATTGCGTGCTACCCCAACCTCAGCAACCTGAATTTGTCCGCAGCCCTGCTAATGAGTTACCTTCAACCAAAGCAGAGTGGTCAGATCATATTGCGCTAAGCCTCGCTGCAGGTGAGGAATGGTCTTATCTGCGTCCCGGCTTATCACGTCAAATTTTACGTAAATTACGCCGTGGGCAATGGAAAGTCAGTGCTGAACTTGATATGCATGGTATGACAAAAGATCAAGCAAGACAGGCCTTGGCTACATTTTTGCTCGAATGTAAGCAGTTTGATATTCGATGTGTGTGTATCATTCACGGTAGAGGGCTCAGTTCAAAAAATAATGAGCCCATACTGAAGTCCCGAGTTGGTAATTGGCTGGCACAGTGTGAGGATGTTCTCGCATTCTGCCAGGCTCCCCCTACTTTGGGCGGTAGTGGGGCCGTCATTGTTTTGCTTAAATCGCAGCGATCCGATCAACCCAATGCTACTACTAAAACGTGGGACTAGCCTCGTGCCGATACATGCGGTCGTGATGCTTCTGGCACTTAATGCAACGCTGTGCTGCAGGATAAGCTAATAAGCGTTCAAAACCAATTTCACTGGTACAATCAATGCAATCCCCAAAATTGAGGTCGTTGAGCTGCTTTAAGGCTTCCTCAAGCTGACGCATCTCATTGACTTGCCGATCGACGCGCGCCGTATCAATATCATCTGGTATTCCAGAGAAACCACTGGTTAGATCTATAAAGTGTGAATCAGACACATGCTCAAGTTCATTATGAATCTCTTCTTGTAAAGCCAAATAACGCTTTTGCATCGCGCTCTTTAATTGACTTAATTGTGCTTCGGTAAAATCAGCCATGCAACTCTTTCTCCTACCCGTATCACGGGATTTTTTAGGTTTAATGAACAAAGGGAAGGCGGCATTCCTGCCTTCTTGCTTATCTTATTATCCTACCATAGTTAGGCCAGGCCCATAATCGCAGCAAAATCGATGCAATCACTGCCAAACCGCTTGCCACAACAAAAGCCAGCGCTGCACTATAACCTTGCCATAAGGAGCCGAACAGCAAGCCAGCCGGAATAGCAGCCAATCCAGTCATTAGATGATACCAACCAAATGCAGTTCCACGTTCTTTTGGATGGGCATAATCAACGATCAAAGCACGCTCAGCGCCCTCCCCCAGACCTGCAAATAACCCATAAAAAACGCTAATCGCCCATAACTCGATATTATTAGTAGCAAAGCTCAACAGTAAAAATGCAATTGCAAACGCGATCCAACTGATTAGCATCACATTACCGCGTCCATATCGATCAGCCCATTGCCCTCCCAGCGTTGATGTCAATGCCTTGGACAGATTAATCGCAGCCCAAATGATCAACAACTCGACAACCTCAATACCCAGTTGATATCCTAACAAGATGATGAAGGTTTCTGAAGCGCGTGCAAATGTGAAAAGAACTAAAACCATCAAATAGCGCTGCGTTGATGATGATAATGATGACCAACGCAGCGGCGGCAAATTCGTAGTTGGGATCTGAACTAAATTTGTATCGCCACGCTGAGTATTCTGCTGCGTTTCTTTGACGCCTACGATAAATAACACTACGGCAATCGCGCCTGGCAGCGCTGACCATAAGATTACCTCTGCCAGATTCAATCCCGACCAGGCCAATATGGCTGCAGCAATAAGACTACCCGCAACTGCCCCACTATTATCGAGCGCGCGATGGAAACCAAATGCGTAGCCACGGATCTCAGCAGGTGCTGCATCAGCGATCAAAGCATCACGTGGTGCGCTGCGCAGTCCTTTCCCAACCCGATCGATACTGCGGAGTATCAAAACCGATAACCACGAAGTAGCAATTCCCAGCAAAGGACGGGTGAAATTCGATAGGGAGTAACCAACTACGGCAAGTGCCTTACGCCGACCACCCATCGCATCAGTATGCCTTCCCGACCAAAGCTTGAGAAAACTCGCCAATGCATCGGCAATACCCTCGATCAAGCCTAACGCGATAGGCCCTGAAGCTAGAACCGAGGCTAATAAAATAGGAATGAGTGGAATCACCATATCAGATGCCACATCATTGAAGAAACTCACTAACCCGAGCACAATGACGGCTTGTGGCAATTTTATACGGTGAACACGATCTTGGTTAATCGATGACGGTTGTTTATCCATCTCCTCATAATAGCGTAAAATGAGAGTTCTTTTACGCCCTGGTAGCTCAGTGGATAGAGCAACCCCCTCCTAAGGGGTAGGTCGCAC
>SSFW01000029.1 GCA_008015595.1 Nitrosomonas sp.
AGACTTTTATTAAAGCGTATCGTGCACTGCCTTCATTTCGAGGTGATAGCGCTTTTTATACTTGGCTATACCGAATTGGAATTAATACAGCAAAAAATTTTCTTGTGTCACAAGGTAGAAAAGTACCGACGATTGAAGGTAATTTTGATAATGAGGATGCTGAAAATTTTGAGGAAGCGGCTAAGTATAAAGAAGTTAGTACACCCGAAAGTGAACTAATGAGTAAACAAGTTGCCCAAACGGTTAATAAAACGCTGGATTCCCTACCCGAGGAGCTAAGGACTGCAATTGTACTGCGGGAAATTGAGGGGTTAAGCTATGAAGATATTGCATTAATGATGGGATGTCCGATCGGAACAGTGCGTTCACGTATCTTCCGCGCACGTGAAGCAATTGCTGAGAAATTACGTCCCTTACTAGGGACGAGTAAAGATAAAAGATGGTGATGGAGAGAATATGATGAAAGAAAAAATGTCTGAGCTGATGGATGGTGAACTAGATCATCGCAATGTAGATTCCGTGTTTACAGAATTTAAGAGAAATGATGAACTAATCAAGGATTGGGAAACATACCATATGATTAGTGATGCGATTAAACGACCTGCTTCGTTTCAATCATTTGATATTGCTGATAAAGTTAGAAAACAACTCAATCATGAGCCTATTATTTTTGTGCCGAATGCATCGAAAGTCGCAAAGCATAAACTCTATACCCTTTCGGCAGCTGCCTCGGTAGCAGTTTTAGTAGGTAGCTGGTTGATGCTACAGATAGAAAATGTTCAACCCGTTACAACCGTTGCTGAAAAAGCCAAAGAAAGAATTCTAGTTTCTCAATCTACTGCATCTCAGCCAACTCCAACATTTACTTACACACTTCCATCTTTGGAATACCATTATTTTCATCATCAGCCTCAACCATTAGCTCGAAAAGTTTTTTTACCTAATGGCGCGATGTATGGTCCTTTGACAAGTGAATATCAAGCCCCAGAAGCTGGAAATTCAAGATAGTAAGGATCCCTGAGTGAGCGGCATTGAAATATCAGTGCTGTTACTTTTTCTTTAAGATAGAATCTAAGTAGATAGATTTCTAGTCATTTTATTTATATTTTACAGCGCTACCCTTAAACTAATTAGTAACTTTAACTTGATTCAAAATAGCAGAGATTTATGCAAAAATTTTTACTGAGTTTATTGTTTGTTACTTCAATTGGAATTGTAAATGCAAAAGAATTGCCTGATTTCACAGGGCTCGTTGAGCAGTATGGAGCGGCGGTTGTTAATATTAGTACAATCCAAACGCAGCAGATATCTGGGGGTCAGATTTTCCCTGATATTCCTAATCTACCTGAAGATTCCCCTTTTTATGATTTTTTTCGCAGGCATATGCAACCGTTTTCTGCGCCTAGAAAATTTGAATCGCGCTCCTTGGGTTCAGGGTTTGTTATCAGTAAGGATGGTTATATCTTAACGAATGCACATGTCGTTGAATCAGCAAATGAGATTACAGTAAAACTTAATGATAAGCGTGAATTTAACGCACAAGTAATTGGTACTGATCGTAAAACGGATATTGCATTGATTAAAATCGATGCAAAAGATTTACCAGTTGTGACGCAAGGGGATCCTGAAAATCTAAAAGTAGGGGAATGGGTTATTGCGATCGGTTCTCCGTTTGGATTCGAAAATAGTGTAACAGCGGGTATCGTTAGTGCAAAGGGGAGATCGCTCGCGCAAGAAAATTATGTGCCTTTTATTCAAACCGATGTTGCAATTAATCCGGGTAATTCAGGTGGTCCCCTTTTTAATATGAAAGGGGAAGTCGTTGGTATCAACTCACAGATCTATAGTCGTACGGGTGGTTTTATGGGATTGTCTTTTGCTATTCCAATCAATGTAGCGACCGAAATTGCTGATCAGTTAAAAGAACATGGAAAAGTATCGCGTGGAAAAATTGGCGTTATGATTCAGGAAGTTACTGAGGAGTTAGCTGAATCATTTGGTTTGTCGAAAGCGACCGGCGCGTTGGTTGTATCGATTGAAAAAGGAGGGCCAGCGGATAAAGCAGGAATAGAAGTTCGGGACATTATTCTCGAATTTAATGGGAAACCAATTGCAAATTCTAGTGATCTTCCTCGTATCGTTGGTAATACAAAGCCAAAATCAGAAGTGACAACGCAAGTTTGGCGTAAAGGTTCAACTCAGTCGCTTACGGTTCTTGTCGGTGAAATGCCTATTGAAGATAAGAGTGAACGCATTCAGAAACAAGGTAAAGTGCCTGATAAAGCCAATCGACTTGGCCTTTCTTTAAGCGAATTAACAGATAAGCTAAAAAAACAACTGGGCGTGGAGGGTGGATTACTTGTTGAAGAAGTTCAACCGGGAACGGCTAGTAGGGTTGGTATACGCGCTGGAGATATTATTCTCGGATTGAATAGTCAAGACATTAAAACAGTTAAGCAATTTAACCAAATGCTAGATAAAATTAGCAAGGGGAAAAATATTGCGTTATTGATTAAACGCGGAGATATGACCACATTTATTACCATGAAGCTTGATAATTAATCTTAATTTCAAATTTAAAGAAAACATCTGTGGATCAACCTAATTTAATCGTTTATGTAAGAGAAGCATGCCATTTATGTCAGGAAATGGTTGCGCTATTACACCAATATCAGCAGAAGACTGCATTTAAATTGGAAATCATCGATATCGATGATGATCCTCGGTTGGTCCAGCAATACAATGAACTTATTCCAGTACTAATCAGTGCAGATAATCAACAAAGCGAGATTTGTCACCATCATCTTGATATTACTGCATTAGATGCTTATTTCAATAAAATTAGGTAGAATCCACTTCGCTGATTAATTTCAACGAGATTGTGTAAGTAAGCATAAACATGGTAAAGCTTAACTTACACGCATCAACAACAACTCAACTAAAATAAGCTTTTTTCTTCCCGGATGCGAAACATTCGTAATTTTTCCATTATTGCGCATATTGATCATGGTAAATCCACATTAGCGGACCGAATCATTCAATATTGTGGTGGTCTTTCGGAACGTGAAATGGAAGATCAAGTTCTCGATTCGATGGATCTTGAGCGGGAGCGTGGCATTACCATTAAAGCGCAGACAGTAGCGCTAAAATATGTGGGTCGTGATGGTCAGGCTTATTTATTGAATTTAATTGATACACCAGGGCATGTCGATTTTTCTTATGAAGTATCCCGATCATTGGCAGCGTGTGAAGGGGCCTTGCTCGTTGTAGATGCTTCACAGGGTGTTGAAGCTCAAACAGTAGCGAATTGCTACACGGCAATTGAACAAGGTGTTGAGGTCTTGCCTGTTTTAAACAAAATCGATCTACCTGCAGCAGATCCTGATCGAGTCATATCTGAGATTGAAGATATTATCGGTATCGATGCTAAGCATGCTCTAAGGGTGAGTGCTAAAACGGGTGAAGGCATTCAAGATATGCTTGAAGCGATCATTGATCGAATTCCTGAACCGCAGGGAGATAGCAGTGCTCCCCTCAAAGCGCTGATTATTGACTCTTGGTTTGATAATTATGTAGGCGTTGTTGTTCTCGTTCGCGTAGTGGATGGTGTTCTTAAACCTGGGGACAAAATTATGCTAATGGCGACTCGAGCTACACAATTATGTGAGCAAGTGGGTGTATTCCTACCCAAAGCAGAGCATCGTGATGCGCTGAGTGCAGGAGAAGTTGGTTACGTTATTTCTGGAATCAAAGAATTAAAATCAGCAAAAGTAGGGGACACTATAACGCTAGTCGATTCTCCGGCGAATGAACCTTTAACTGGATTTAAAGAAATCAAGCCCCAGGTTTTTGCAGGTCTTTATCCTGTCGAATCCAATCAATATGAAGCATTGCGGGCTGCGCTAGAGAAATTGCAATTGAATGACTCTTCATTGCAGTATGAACCTGAAACATCCCAAGCATTAGGCTTTGGATTTCGTTGTGGTTTTCTAGGCTTACTGCACTTAGACATTGTGCAAGAGCGGTTAGAACGTGAATATGATATGGACCTCATTACAACGGCTCCGACTGTTATTTATCAGGTATTGATGCGCGATGGGTCAGAGATCGAGATCGAAAATCCTTCCAAAATGCCGGATCTTTCAAAAATTGCGGAAATTAGAGAACCCATCATTACAACGACTATTCTTGTACCTGAAGAATATGTTGGCACTGTAATGTTACTATGCAATGGTAAGCGAGGCGTTCAGCGGAATATGCAGTACATGGGCAGGCAAGTAATGCTGGTTTATGAAATGCCTTTAAATGAAGTAGTTATGGATTTTTTTGACAAATTAAAATCCGTTAGCCGAGGTTACGCATCTCTTGATTACGAATTTAAGGAATTTCGTGCATCCGATTTAGTAAAGCTCGATATATTGATTAATGCTGAGAAAGTTGATGCATTATCACTTATAGTCCATCGTTCAAGTAGCCAGTATCGGGGCCGCGAGTTAGCGCAAAAAATGCGTGAACTCATACCGCGTCAAATGTTTGATATTGCTGTACAAGCAGCAATTGGCGCACATGTCATTGCTAGAGAAAATATCAAAGCGTTACGCAAGAATGTATTAGCAAAATGTTACGGTGGGGATATTACACGGAAGCGCAAGCTACTTGAAAAACAAAAAGCGGGTAAGAAACGCATGAAACGTGTAGGTAACGTAGAAATCCCTCAATCGGCCTTTTTAGCAATTTTACAGGTTGATAAATAGCTGATTGCCACAAAATATGCGATTTACAAGTTAAAATATGCCAATATTGAATAACGTGATTATCTTGTAATGCAGTCCGAATCATCATTTTTTGATTTTAACGATAAATGAACTTTCCCTTAGTGCTTCTTATCCTCTTGGTCATAACGGGTACGATATGGCTAATTGATTTTTTTATACTTAAACATAAACGTACGGTCGATTCAGCTGAACCCTGGTGGATCGAGTATCCTAAAAGTTTTTTTCCGATTATTTTGATTGTATTTTGCCTTCGCTCATTTTTAGTCGAACCATTTAAAATCCCATCAGGTTCTATGATTCCGACGCTGTTGGTGGGCGATTTTATTTTAGTAAACAAATATATTTATGGTATTCGCTTACCGGTAATTAATCAGAAGATAATTGATATTGATTTGCCGAAGCGCGGTGAAGTATTGGTGTTTAGGTTTCCAGAGGATACTTCGATAGATTATATTAAGCGTGTCATCGGTGTTCCTGGGGACACTGTTACGTATCGAAATAAGCAATTGAGTATCAATGGTACTCCCCTAAAATTAGAACAAGATGGGGATTATAAGTATATTGAATCAGGACTTGCGTTTATCTATGCACAGCGATTTAAAGAAATCAATGGAACAGGTAGTTACAGTATCATTATCAATCATGATATTCCTCCCTTACATTTATCAGCCGTTCATTCTTTTCCTTATCGAGATAATTGCGTATTTGATCGCACTGGTTTTACTTGCAATGTACCTGAAGGAAATTATTTTACGTTGGGTGATAATCGGGATGGCAGTAGTGATAGTCGATATTGGGGATTCGTACCGGAGAAAAATATCGTTGGGAAAGCATTTCTAGTTTGGTGGAATTTTAGTGATCTCAGTAGAATTGGGCTTTCGATTGAATAATAAAGTTAATTATTAATTGAAATGAGGAGTTATATGTATCCTTCAACATCGAGAAAGCAGCAAGGAATTAGCTTATCGGGATTAATGATTTGGTCATTTGTATTGATTTTAGTATCTATTGTCGGGATGAAATTAATCCCTGCGTATATCGAAAATGCAACGATTAAACGTACCTTACTTGCAGTCGCTACTGAGTCTAATTTAAGAACGAATAATGAGGAAATTCGTCAATCTTTTAATAGAAGAGCGAGTATCGATAATATTAAAGCGATTAACGGACAAGATATTATTATCGATAAGAAGAGTGATAAAGTTGTACTGAGCGCGAGCTACTCTGTGAAAATTCCATTGTTCGCCAATGTTTCGTTATACATTGATTTTACTGCTGCAAGTAATCAATGATTTTAACGTCTTCTCCTAATACGTCCCCTAAATTATCTGAAAAAACAAGATTCAATCTTTTTTTTGAAACCATTGGTTACTCATTCAAAGAGTTAACCTTACTGCGGGAAGCTTTGACACATCGAAGTTTTGGATTGCCCAATAATGAACGGTTGGAGTTTCTAGGGGATAGCGTATTGAATTGCGCTATATCGGGATTACTTTTTAAAAAATTTCCTACGATCACTGAAGGAGATTTATCGAGAATCCGGTCAAATCTTGTAAATCAGAGTACACTTTTTAATTTAGCATTATCCATTGGAATCGCTGATTTGATCCGCTTAGGAGAGGGGGAAAAGAAAAGCGGTGGTAATAATCGACCTTCTATTTTAGCAAATGCGCTCGAGGCTATCCTTGGTGCTGTTTTTCTTGAAAGCGGCTTCAAAAAAACTGAAACATGTATTAAAAAGATATATGCACCTTTATTACAAACACTAGAATTCGATGCAATTGATAAAGATGCTAAAACAACGTTACAAGAACATATGCAAAGTTTAAAACTTGATTTACCGGAATATATCGTGCTTGCAGTAAGTGGTTTGGCGCATCGCCAGAAATTTATGGTTGAATGTGTGATTGCCAAGCTCAATATAAGAGTTGTGGGTGAAGGAACCAGTCGTCGCAGAGCTGAGCAGGATGCGGCAAGGCAAGCTTACGCGCTAGCAACACAATCGGGTTGATTGACAGCGACTAATCTGATTTAGTCTAGCAATAACCTTCTAAGAAAACGATATATAAACAGCCTATATACCCAATTAATGAACAACTCACCTCAATTTAGGACTGGTTATGTTGCGATTATTGGTAAACCGAATGTAGGTAAGTCCACATTACTTAATTTTTTGATCCAACAAAAAATTAGTATTACCTCTAAAAAAGTTCAAACGACGCGCCATCGTATCAAAGGGATTCTAACGGATCAGCAATCACAATTTATTTTTGTAGATACTCCAGGTTATCAGGTTCGCTATTCGAATAAATTAAATACTATAATGAACAAAATAGTGATTCAGAGCATCAATGAGGTCGATGTTGTGTTGTTCGTCATTGAAGCGATCAATTTTGATAGTAATGATGAGTTGATATTGCGTCAGTTACCTGCCAATAAACCTGTTATATTGGTAATTAATAAAATCGATCAATTGAGCGATAAATCAAAACTTCTACCTTTTCTTGCTCAAATTTCAACAAAACATCCATTTACCGAAATGGTTCCGATCAGTGCGATCAAAAAAATGCAATTGACTCAGCTGCTCGGAGCAGTTAGAGCCTATCTTCCTGAAAATCCTCCCTTATTTGGTGAAGATGAAATATGCGATCGTAACGAACGTTTTCTAGCTGCTGAAATGATAAGAGAAAAGTTGTTTCGATTAATGGGAGATGAAATTCCATATTCAGCGAGTGTTTCGATCGATCGATTCGAGCAGCTAACCCATATTCGAAAAATTTATGCTTGTATTTTGGTTGATAAAACTAGTCAAAAAATAATGATCATTGGGCAAGTTGGCGAAAAATTGAAGCAGATTGCATCACTAGCTCGAAAAGATATGGAAAAATTATTTGGAAGCAAAGTTTATTTAGAAGTTTGGGTGAAAGTGAAAGCAGGTTGGGCCAATGACGCAAAAACGTTAAATGGGCTAGGGTATGAAGGCTAATTTAGCTATTTTAATAATAGGACTAAATCTTAAGTGGTTACACTAGGTGTTAATATCGATCATGTCGCAACCTTGCGGCAGGCAAGGAAAACAATTTATCCAAGCCCAGTCATGGCTGCGTTGATAGCTGAATCAGCGGGTGCTGATGCCATTACTCTCCATTTAAGGGAAGATCGACGTCATATCCAAGAATATGATGTTGAAACGTTACGGCAGCAACTTAAAATTCGTATGAATTTAGAGTGCGCGATTACTGAAGAGATGGTTACTTTTGCATGTCAAATTAAGCCCCATGATGTATGTTTAGTGCCTGAACGACGTGAAGAATTGACTACGGAAGGGGGATTAGATGTTGTTCGGTATTTTAAGCAAGTCAAAACAGCTTGTAGCCGATTAGCGGATGCTGGAATCTTTGTTTCATTGTTTATTGATGCCGAATTGGACCAAATCGAAACAGCAGTTAAAGCAGGCGCACCTGCAATTGAGATTCATACGGGACCCTATGCCGATGCTAAAGATTCTGACGATCAGCAAGTCGAATTAGAGAAAATCTGTGCGGCGGTAGCGTATGGTAATCGTCTCAAGCTAAAGGTAAATGCCGGGCATGGTTTACATTATGAAAATACCCGTCCTATCGCAGCCATCGAAGGTATTTCAGAATTGAATATTGGCCATGCGATTGTATCGCATGCCTTATTTGTAGGCTTTGAACAAGCTGTGAAGCAAATGAAAACATTAATTCAGGAAGCAAGCCAATGATCTATGGCATAGGCACAGATCTTGTAAAACCTTCTCGTATAACACGATCTCTCGAGAAATATGGAGAACGTTTTGCTAGACGCTTATTATCTGAATGGGAGTGGCAGGATTACGTCAATAATAATCAGCCCGCCCTATTTCTAGCTAAACGCTTTGCTGCGAAAGAGGCGCTGTCAAAAGCGATGGGGACGGGTCTGCGCCCCCCAGTTACGCTTACGAATATAGCAATTGCCCATGATTCGTTAGGTAAACCTTATTTTGAATTTCACCCAGAGTTGGCTACGTTAATTAAAAATGAGGGAATCACGCATCATCATTTATCGATTAGCGATGAGTTGAATCTAGCAACCGCTTTTGTGATACTGGAAAGATAAATATGTCACTTGGTCCTCTGATGCTTGACATTGGAAGCACGCAATTGACCCAAGCAGAGATTACGAGATTAAAGCACCCTTTAACTGGTGGAGTTATTCTTTTTGCGCGTAATTTTGAATCGAGTAAACAATTAATAGAACTGACTGCAGAGATTCGCTCAATAAGAAATCCACAGCTATTGATTGCGGTTGATCATGAAGGGGGCAGAGTACAGCGATTCCAGAAAGAGTTTACGCGATTACCGGCCATGCATGAGCTTGGAAAAATATGGAATCATCGTCCACAACAAGCGAAGCACTTGGCAAAACAGATTGGGTTTGTGATGTCTGCTGAATTGTCCGCTTGTGGTATTGATTTTAGCTTTACACCGGTACTCGATGTAGATCATGGACAGAGTAGTGTTATCGGTGATCGTGCATTTCATCGGTCATCTTCTGCTATTGCTGAGTTGGCACATAGTTTAATGATCGGTTTAAAACTGAATGGTATGTCTGCTGTTGGAAAACATTTTCCGGGTCATGGATTTATCAAAGCAGATACTCATCTTGAACTTGCCATTGATCACCGAATTTACCAAGATATCGCGATGGAAGACCTCATCCCCTTTAAACAGCTCATTGATTTTGGGATCACGGGAATGATGGCAGCACACGTCGTTTATCCTAATGTTGATAAACATCCAGCAGGATTTTCCAGCTATTGGTTAAAAACTATTTTACGCAATGAATTGGGATTTGAAGGGTGTATATTTAGCGATGATTTGAGTATGAAAGGTACGGAAGGTTATGGCAATATCGTTGATCGTACTCGAATATCCCTAGAAGCGGGTTGTGATATGGTATTGGTATGTAATGACTCTTTATCCTGCGATTTGCTGCTAGACCAATTAAAATGGGAAACGTCGGCGATCAGTCTTGCCCGATTAGCCCGTATGCGTGGCCGATCTCATGCTTCTTCACTGATCAAATTACATGAGGAAGCCAGCTTTGTTCAGGCTGTAAACGAAATAGATCAAATTGGCAAAGATAACTTAGAACTAAGCTTTACTTAAAAGATATTTCAAACACTTTAAACCTAATCGTTTTTAATTTATAAAAAGAAATCATGGCTAAATTATTCGATGTCGCTGTTATCGGTGCAGGACCGGGTGGGTACGTTGCTGCAATTCGCTGTGCTCAACTTGGACTGAATACAGTATGTATTGATGAATGGAAAAATAGCGAAGGAACGCCGAGTTTGGGGGGAACTTGCCTTAATGTGGGTTGTATTCCATCCAAAGCGTTATTGGAATCTTCGGAGAATTTTGAACGTGCTGCTAAAAAGTTTGGCGAGCATGGAATCAAATTAGAAAACCTTTCCATCGATGTACCAGCAATGATTGCCCGTAAGAATAAAATTGTAAAAGCATTTACCAGTGGAATAGCAATGCTTTTCAAAAAAAATAAAATCACCTCGATGCATGGCCGGGGAATGTTACTTGATCGCCAGAACGAGAATCAATTATGGAATATCCAAGTAAGCAATGGCGATCAAAGTGAAGTGGTCCAAGCTGAGTTTGTTATATTAGCGACCGGATCAACCCCCCGACCTTTTCCACTGGTCGAGATTGATAATGATAAAGTGTTAGACAATGTCGGTGCACTTGCTTTATCTGAGGTACCTAAGCGTCTTGGGGTGATTGGTGCCGGTGTTATCGGATTGGAAATGGGAAGCGTCTGGCGTCGTTTAGGTGCAGAAGTTACGATTCTCGAAGCACAACCTGGTTTTTTGTTGAGTGCCGATGAGTCAGTTGCTAAAGAAGCGCAAAAGGTTTTCACCCGTGAATTGGGCTTGGTGATTCAGACTGGGGTTGATATCAACTCAATTAAACAAAATAAACAACAAATTTCTATAGCCTATACAGATTCAAATAAAGAATCACAGAAACTCGAGGTTGACAAACTCGTAGTCGCAATTGGTAGAGTGCCAAATTCTAAGGGCTTAGCCAGTGATGGCAACGGTTTATCTGTGAATAGCCAGGGTTTTATTGAGGTTGATGCATATTGTCGTACGAATTTACCTAGCGTTTTTGCGGTAGGCGATGTGGTAAGAGGACCGATGTTGGCTCATAAAGCATCAGAAGAAGGTGTTGCTGTTGCTGAACTAATTGCTACCATTAAAAAACAAGCAGCTAATAACGAATCTTTACCAAAAGTTGATCTGGCCGTTGTTCCATGGGTTATTTATACATCGCCTGAAATTGCCTGGGTAGGTAAAACGGAGCAAATGCTAAAAGCTGAGAATATACCCTACAAGGTAGGTCAATTTCCGTTTATGGCGAATGGCCGGGCAAGAGCACTCGGTGAAACACATGGTTTTGTCAAAATTTTAGCGCACGCTGAAACTGATCGAATTTTAGGAGTCCATATGATAGGACCTTTTGTCTCAGAATTAATTGCGGAGGCAGTTGTAGCAATGGAATTTAAAGCGAGTAGTGAAGATCTTGCGCGCATTATTCATGCGCATCCTTCATTGTCAGAGGTGTTACATGAAGCTGCGCTAGGCGTTGATAAGCGTGCTTTACATATTTAGGGTAGGTTAAATATTTTCGATTGGTATAAATAATCAATATCAACAATGTTAGAAAATAGAAGAGATTTCATAGGGGAGGGTAGCGAATGGGAATTGAACAATTGAATAATTTGATTGGAAAATGGGTGAGTGGTTTTTCAATCAACGTCATAACCGATAGGACTTGGGTTGAGCTTGCATCCATTTTAGCGCCCTCAGCATTGTTAATCTTGATTTTGTTTGGTATCGCAGTTTCTCTCGAGAATAAAACTTGGCGATCATTTAATTTATGGATTTGTTTACTAATCACCATTTTTTATCTACCTTATGAGCTTTATCGCCAATCTAGCAACCTTGTTAAGGCTCAAACGAATATTGGTGAAGTTCAAACAAATTTAAAATTACTACTTGATTCGGCCCATTTGAATCACGTAGGCAATCTAATCGATGAAGAAGTGTCTTCCCATGTGCTCGGGGAAATGATCCATTCTGGAGAGAAGAAAGACCTTCTGTATATTTCGTGGTTACTGAGCGAGAATGAAAAAAAATTGTTGGCAGAACAAGAGAATAAACAAAAAATGATGGTCAATGAATTGAATGCAGCGCTATCTAACTTAAAGCAGGAGATTGTTGAGACCCAGGAACCGGTAGAAAAAATAGCGAACGATATTCTTAGCCGTATCGATGGAACGATTAGCCAGTTGATAGAGAGTAAAATTCAACACTTTAATCAAGCACTGAATCAGTCATTAGAAAATTTCCAAAGTGAAATTAATACGTTTGTACAAAATGAGTTAAATACTTATCAAGCAAAATTAACTGAAATTACACAACAGAATACGGATGAATTGCAAAGCTATACACGCTCAGCAAAACAGACTTTTGCAGATCAGATTAATCAAACTAACAAAGAATCTCTACAAAAACTTGATGAAACGACTAAAAGTATTGAACAAATGAAAGCTGCTCTCGGTGGTATCAACTTTGAACAGGTAGTAGGCCAAGTACAGCAACTATCAAATTCGATAAAATCAGCGCAAGAAAGAAATGAAGCGTTGTTCGAATACAATGAATGCATTCGAACTGCAGGAATAATCGATCTAATCGGGAAAGAAGAGGATTGTAAGAAGAAATTAAATAGTCGTCTAAACGAATTGACGCACTCGAACAAATAAGCTGCAAACTAATAAGCAACCCATTTTAGGGATATTAACGCTTGCCATGCTAGGTTTATTGTTTTAGTTTAAAACAGTGGTTAGAATGGCTGAGTAAAATAAACGATTCAATACTAGAAGGAATAATAAAATGAATAAACGTTTTCTATCACAATTAATTAGGCTCTAGACTAGCAGAGATTAATAATATCTGATGAGTTGCCATAGTTCGCTAGCAAGCTCATCAGGTTGTTTTTTCCATCGCCATTCAGATTCTTTTAGATGCAATTCAAAGTTAACTGATACACCATTAAACTTTGCC
>SSFW01000156.1 GCA_008015595.1 Nitrosomonas sp.
CTACGATTACACAACAGGAGATAAATACAACAATGGAAAGATTGAACAATCGCCCTAGAAAACGGCTTGGATACAAAACACCTAATCAGGTATTCTTCAAATCAGGTGTTGCACTTCATATTTGAATCCGCCATTTTATATAAACTTATACAAGTTAAGTTATAAAATCGCATTGATTTGTATTAATTCTTCATTTGTAAAATTTCTAGCGAAGCCTCTAGCATTATGGTCAATATTATTTCAAATCTTTTTCGAGCTATACTTCTATCTCATCTTTACAAGATTAAACACTATGAAATTAAGATTTACTATTGCTACCGGGATCTTGATCACCTTACTAACTGCTTGCGCTACCACACAACCGATTCTATATCCTAACGATCATTTCTTAAAAATGGGCAAGCAAGTTGCAGAGCGAGATATTGAAGCATGTAGACAATTAGCTGAATCAGCAGGCGCTGAAGAACAAGGAACGAGTAAAGTTGGGGCTGTTGCAACCAGTACTGCAATGGGCGCTGGAATGGGTGCTGCAAGTGGAGCTGTGGGGGGAGCCATTTCAGGCTCAGCAGGGTCAGGCTCATTGATTGGTGCAGCAAGCGGCGCTACATTTGGACTGATCAGAGGACTCTTTGGTGCGGCACGGCCTGCACAACCTAATCAAGCCTATGTAAACTTTGTATCGCGCTGCCTACACGACAAAGGATATGAAGTAACCGGTTGGCAGTAATTAAAATTCAGTGAAAGCGACAACTAAGGCTCCCATCAAAGTGTATTACAACGCTGCATGTCCTGTTTGTAAGGCCGGAATTGAAAGCCAGATGGAAAGAATGGAGGCATGCGATGTTGAATGGAAAGATGTTCATTCCAACACGCAATTTGTTGATGAACTTAACTCAGATCTTGAACAAGTTCGCAAACGGCTGCATGTGATCGATGAGCACGGCATACCACATATTGGTTTCGATGCGTTCTTGATCTTGTGGCAACATTCTCCGCATGAAGAATGGAAAGCCAAATTGCTGGGGCTGCCCGTCATCAAATCATTTGGACAGTTTGCCTATAATTTATTTGCTGCCGGGCTTTATCGCTGGAATCGTGCTAAAAAGCATTGGTAATACTAGCCTGCTACCGCTTTTTTATAAGTAGGTCGCGATAAAACAACTCCTAAGTACTGTGCGACTTTGCTATAGGGTGAGAAATCGAATTCTCCCCCTTGTGCGTAGGATAAAACTCCAGCGAGATTAATGTCAGCAACCGTAAATTGATCAGCCACCAGAAAATCTTTACCAGTAAGATATTCGTTTAGCACCCTCAATGGTTTAACAAGCTTCTGTTCTGCTTCCCGCACGATTGCTATATTTCTATCTTTCACATCATAAACTTTTCGATGCAGAATGAGGTCAACGCAGGCTGCTTCCAGTTGTGTTATTGCAAAGAAAGTCCATTTATAGATCAATGCTTCCGCTTCCAATCGATTAATCCATAGCTTCCCATTCCCATATTTCCTTGCAAGATAAAAATTGATCGCCATGGCTTCAGTTAATACCAGATCTCCATCTACCAACGTCGGAACTTGGCCGAGAGGATTCAACTGCAAATATTCAAGGGCATTTTTCTCATCCTCAAATGGATTGATTTTGACGTGTTGATAATCAAGGCCTAATTCAGCGAGGGTAAACAATACATATTTTGCGCGTGACCATTCAATTCCATACAGCGTAATCATATTTTTCCCTCAATTTAAGTATCCGTTCTAAATCGTTTCGCTATGGAAATAGAAAGTAACAAACTGTAGTAATAACCGTCACACCGATAAAATTAAGCGCCAACCCTTCACGCACCATTCCTGCGATCGGAATTTTTCCAGTTCCAAAAACGATTGCATTCGGTGGCGTAGCAACAGGGAGCATAAATGCACAGCTTGCACTCATGGCGGCAGGCACCATCAATAAAGCAGGATCAAGTCCAGCAGCTAAAGCAGCAGGAGCAAGAATGGGCATGAGCAATATCGTAGTGGCGGCATTACTGGTTGCCTCAGTCAGAAATGTAACAGCCAACGCAATCGATATGATAATAACCAAAGGGTGCAAGTTTGAAAGTATCGCTAATTGCTCTGCAATGAATTTGGATAAACCCGATTCGATAAACGCTTGTGCAATGGCGATACCCGCCGCGAAAAGCAATAAAATTCCCCAAGGAATCTTGGCAGCCGCTTCCCAGTTAAGCAATTTTTCACCCCGACCGTTGGGAATGATAAACATCACAATTACAGCGATCAACGCAACCGTTGCATCGGTTGCGTGTTTAAGGCCTAACCAAGTACTCCAGCCTCCAAACGGTTCAAGCCGTGTAATCCAGGCCAACACGGTAATACCAAAGACAATCAGAACGCGCCGCTCTTCAGACCGCCAAGCACCGGCTTGTGGCATTTCTAGCTTACCGACGTAACTCAAATGACGCGTCAGCCATAACCCCGCAAGCGGTACCATCAGAAGCACCACAGGAAGTCCCCATGTCATCCATTGGGTAAAGCTTACTGTTGACCCGGTAAAGCTCTGATACTCTTTCATAAATATCAGATTGGGTGCTGTACCTATGGGTGTTCCTAAGCCACCAATACTGCAACCATAAGCGATGGAAAGTAACAGCGGGAAGGCAATTTTCTTATCTTGACTTTGATCGATGATGGCGAGCGCAAGTGGGAGCATCATCAATGCAGTCGCCGTATTGGAAATCCACATACTTAATACGGCACAGGCGCACATAAAACCAAAAACGATGCGTCGGCTACTATCGCCACCGATGAAATTCACCAACCCTAATGCCAGACGTCGATGCGTTCCCGATTGCGCCATCGCCACCGAAATCATAAAACCACCCAACATCAGCAAAATCAGATCATTACCAAAAGCCTTGGCAACTTCTTCTTTGGCTAGCACCCCCGTTAGTGGGAAAAATGTGATGGGAATCAGTGAAGTTACGGGGATGGGTATCGGTTCAAAAATCCACCAGATAACACACAATAAAACAATCGCAGCCGTCCAACAGGCTTCCGCATGCCAACCGGAGAAATGCATGCTTACAGAAATTACTCCAGAAAGTAAAGGGCCACAGATTAATGCCCAGAAATGATGTTGATTAAACATGGTGGACCTTTTATTGATTACTATCTTCACAGCTACTCTATTTGTTTTTAACGGAACTCAATCCAAACCCAGCAATCAACAAGCCGAGCGCCGCTAATCCAGCAACAATCGGAAATGCGCCTAAATAGCTGCCCGTGATATCTTTGATATTGCCAGATATCACAGTCCCCAGAATGGCACCCACGCCATAAGCGGTATAAACCACCCCATAATTCTGGGCATAATGTTTTTTTCCAAAAAATATTCCGGTCGAAGTGGGAGCTAACGCTAACCAGCCGCCCAGGCACAGCCATAACACACAAAAAGCAAATAAATACAAGGTAGTATCGCCTTCTTCCAAGCCTGATAACAGCAGTGACGCACCACCGATCATGGCAAATGAGAGCATTGCCGTTTGTTTCGGCCCGAGTTTATCAGCGATAATTCCAAACAAAGGGCGCCCTAACCCATTGAATATCGCAAATAATGAAATCGCAAATGCTGCTGTTGTCGGTTCAAGTTTTGCGACCTCGATACCCACTGGGGAAGCGATTCCAATTGCCATGAGTCCGGCTAAGCAACCGATTGTATAGGTAGCCCATAATGCATAAAAATGCCTGGTTCGTATCATGTCATGGCGGCTTAACTCAATCGTGGGATTAACTGTCGTGGCAGAGGAATGGGTAATTACGTTAGCCGAGGACCATTCATCAGGCGGAAAGCAAAGGCATTGCGCTAAAAGCGAGACGATGAACAAAAAGCCGATGCCTAAATAGAAAAAAGTATTGAGGGTGCCAATTTCCGGGTGAATGATCATCGCTTTCATCAACGGAGCGGTAATCAATGCCGAGAGACCAAACCCCATCACCGTCAAACCAATCGCCAAACCGCTTTTTTGAGGGAACCACTTGGCGACAACGGCGATTGGGCAACCATACACGATCCCCACACCAGCACCCCCGATGACACCGTATAAAAGTGTCAATGTAGTAATATCCGGAGCAAAGCTAGCAGCCATCCATCCAGTGCCCACTAAGAAACCACCGAGCGTTGCTGTTTTTCTGGGACCCCAATGCGCCATCAAGCTCCCGGCAAGCGGCATGGTGATTGCGAAGATTGCAAGAAAGATCATGAATGGGTAACCGCTTTGGCTCGATGGAATGTCCCACAGGGTTTCTAATGGTTTTCTAAATACACTGTAAGCGTAAATCGATCCCAAGCAAATATTGATTGATAGTCCAATTAGTACAAATAACCACCGGCCATGGATTGCCGCCATTCCGAATAATTTCAATTCTTTTTCAATCATGCTGGTTTCTTCGTTATATTTTTAATCAGAAAATTTTGCATGATCATAGCGTTTCTTAAACGATTTGGGGATTAAAACGTAAATCAAGCCAGCTTAGCTGGTTTTAGTTTGGACGCAAAAGGGAAAATATTTTGGGATTCTAGGCACTAGCGCCTGAGAGTGGGTGTTGGGGGCAACGATCTACTGCATCGTTACCCCCGGTTAGAAGAATTTAATTCAAGCTAAATTCAGCTCACTAACTGATGGCGCCACCGATGTCGGTATCAACTAACAGCGTAGCAGTCCCAAACGTATATTGATCATAGTTCTGCGTTCCAATAACCACAACACCGGTATTGGCCCACCCTTGTCCGATTGAATTGACCACATCCCCCACTCCACCATCAACTCGTAGCGTATCGGTATCCGAGATCGCGAATACATCGGTAACATTCAACGTGAGTGTGTTATTGGGCGATGGTCCGAATAGATTGAAACCATTGATATTGATTTGCTCAATACCGGTAATGCGATCATCTGCGAGTGTGGTGAGATTGAGATTCTGTACAGCGCTGCTCATGAATGTCAAAGTATCAGTACCCGATCCACCAGAAATTCGGTTACCCGCTACGCTAACATCAGTTGCATCGTACCAGAAGGTATCATCATCATTACCCCCATTCAAAATATCAGCACCGGTACCCCCGATGAGAACATCATTACCCCCTGAACCGGTCAAGGTATTGGTGCCACTATTACCAACGAGTGTGTTATTAAGGGAATTACCCGTACCATTGATATTAGCTGCACCGGTAAGCGTAAGATTCTCAACGTTTGCGATAGCTGCAAGGCTAAAAGTGATAGAACTTTCAACTCTATCAGTACCGGCGCCGGCTGCTTCAGATATCGTGTCACCCCCATCAGCGATATAGGTATCGTTACCTTGCCCGCCATCGAGCACATCATTTCCACCGCCACCATTCAAGGTGTCGTTACCAATATCGCCACTGAGCGCATTAATCCCTGCATTGCCAGTAATTACGTTATCAAGGCTATTGCCAAGACCATTGATATTACCAACCCCAGTTAGGGTGAGATTCTCAACATTGGTTGGAAGCGTATATGAACTCAGTGAGCTTTTTACGAGATCAATCCCTTCGTTGAGATTTTCAGTGATGGTGTCGCCCGTATAATCCATGATATAGGTGTCATTACCTTTACCACCTTCAAGCGTATCATTATCGCTTATGAATGTGGGACCAAAGGGTCCAATGACAACGGTGAGACCAGGCCCACCAATCAAAGTATCGCTGCCATCATTTCCTTTGAGGGTATCGTTGCCTGCACCGCCATCGAGTGTATTATCCTTTGAATTACCGTTGATAACGTTACTTAAAGTATTACCTGTTCCGTTGATCACTGCTGTTCCGGTTAATGTTAAATTTTCAACATTTGCACCGCTCGTGCCTAAATTAAACGTAATCGAACTTTCAACGGTATCGGTTCCTTCACCTGATAATTCGGTAATCACATCGGTATTTTCCGAGATCACGTAGGTATCGTTGCCAATACCACCGCTTAGGGTATCGACATCAATAGGTTGAAAGAAATTTCCAGAACCGCCAACCAACCGATCATCGCCGGCATCGCCATTGAGCACATCATTGCCCAGGCCGCCTGAGAGAGTATCATTGCCATTGCCGCCATTGAGGGTATCGTTACCACCGGATAACGCTAAAACACCACCATCACCATTCAGCGTGTCATTTTGATCACCGCCGTTGAGCACATCATTACCCAAGCCAGCATTCAGAGTGTCATTACCGTTTAATCCGTTTAAAGTGTTGTTGGCGCTGTTACCAGTTATAACATTAGCAGAAACATTACCAGTACCACTTGTTGCAGCTACACCGGTTAAGGTTAGATTCTCGATGGCAGCACCCAGTGTATAGGTTACTGAACTTAATACTGTATCGATTCCACCACTATCCACGATAGTATCGAGAGGTAAAAAAATTCCATTGGAGTCGATGATGTAGGTATCGTTATCTGCGCCACCTTCCAGTCGGTCGACGCCAGAACCGCCATTTAAGGTATCGTTTCCGATTCCACCATACAGCGTGTCATTTTGGTTTCCACCCAGAATGGAATCATTACCGCCTTCACCCCAAATCGTGTCACTGCCATCAGCGCCATCGACAGTATCATTGCCCAGTTGGGCAAAAATTTCATTACCGCCGGGTCCATCAATATAGTTGTCATCGAGATTTGTCAAAGTTACGGTCATTTTGTGATCCTCCTAATAATAATTATTTGATCATGCGCTCACTCTCACTGGAATAGGCGCATGCTGTTGGAAGGCTTGGTAAACGCTTTCGGCTGTAGTGTTGAAGCGTTTCATTTGCAAAGTATGTGTCAATGGAAAGTTGAATTACCAAGCAAGCACAGGTTAACTTGATCAAATTGATCGATCTGTGAGAAAAATCACATTTGTAATCGTTTATTGAGGTAGCTTCATCCTCGTGTAGCTATCTGAACTCAACCGTGGCGCTAGAAGTGTGATAAATTCAACTTGTGTTTTAGCAATGTTATTTTTTGAGGGTAATCTGCATGAAATTCCATATCTTCATTTTAGGTCTATTCATTCTGGCACTCACAGCCTGTTCCACCACACGGCCGATTTTGTATCCCAATGCACATTACAAAACAGTTGGACAACAAGCCGCTGAGCAGGATATTGTTGCCTGCCGTCAGCTAGCAGAAGAAGCCGGTGCGCAAGAAGGTAATACCAGCCAGGTCGGTAATGTCGCGACCAGTACTGCAATGGGTGCCGGGATGGGTGCTGCAAGCGGTGCAGTTGGGGGAGCGATTTCCGGTGCAGCGGGTACTGGCTCCTTAATCGGTGCTGCCAGTGGCGCTGCGCTTGGGCTGATTCGTGGTCTATTTGGTTTGGCAAGACCGACACAACCTAATCAAGCCTATGTCAATTTTGTTTATCGTTGCTTGCAAGATAAAGGCTATGAAGTTACTGGCTGGCAATAATTGCGAGATGAGCGAAGTGTATGAAAATATTGTGTTTGAAACTGAATTCGATTGTTATTCTAAACAGTTCCGGAAATAAGTTTAGCTTAAAAACAGTGACTCACTTATGTTCAGTAGGCGCAAGAAACTGGGTCTGCAATGGCTTTAATTAAGAAATTATGCGAACAAGTGCGAACCGGTGGTCGCAAATTTACCCGAGATGAAATGAATGAGTGGTAATTTTGTTGATACCAATATGTTCATCTACTGGTTCGATGAAACTAATGAGCATAAATGCACTCTTTCAGAGCAATTGATTCAAAAAGCACTGAAAACACGCAACGCTTGTATTAGTTATCAAGTCATCCAAGAAACACTCAATATTGTTACCCGCAAACTATCATTCCCGATAAATGCAGAAAATGCTGAAGAAAGTTTTGTTCTTTTTGTCAGAAGGAAAGGGTAGTGTGAATTTTGTGGTCAGTCTCACTGTGCATTTTCCACTACACCGCCCACCGTGAACAGGGCATTACAAATTTAGCAAAAATCTAACTCAGCAAATGCAATTATCATCGATACCTGTTATCGTATGCCCTGTGTAATTGTTTGAAAAACTCAATAATCCAGACTCATGCTAGCCGGTTTAATGTTAACAATGGCGCTAATGGCGCCAGAGCTTCCCAACCCGATTGAAAAAGCGGTTGATTATTATCAGAAAGTAGATAGCTATCAAACGATCATCAAATCGTATGTGGGAAGCAAATCAGATAGTCCAGACATTGTGCGCTACTACTACAATAAAAGTGGTGCAGTACGTATGGAAGTAGTCGAACCATTCAATGGGGCTGTGCTGATTTATAACCCAGTGACAGAATTAGTCAAATTGTGGCTATTTGGTTATGGCAGCGTACCTTCTTTTAGCCTAAGTCCTGAGAATAAATGGATACAAAGTTCATCAGGACAGCGTGTTGACCGATCTGATATTGGTGCATTATATGAGGATGTGATATTACTGCAACGCCAAGGAAAAACGACCGTCGTTGGTACCGAAACAGTGGAAAAGCAAACTGCGTTGTATGTGATCGTGGAAGGCAATCCTGGTGTGGCGGTTGAAGGCGTATCGCGTTTCGATCTGTGGTTTGATGTACAAACTAGCTTACCGCTTAAAGTCATCAGTTACAAAGCAGACGGGAGTCAAATCGAACGAATCGAGATGTCAGAATATCAAGTTAACCCTGCCTTCCCAAAAGGTTTTTTTGATCATTAATTTTAGTGACGGCTGAATTTTCTTTTACTACTGAATGGCGCTTCGATGCCCCGCACGAAATGGTATGTGATGCAATCATTCAATGCCTGGATTGGCCTCAGTGGTGGTCAGGGGCTGAACAAGTGGAAAAACTGGTAACCGGTAATAGCGATGGCGTTGGTAGTGTGCATCGTTTCACTTGGAAAGGAAAAATTCCTTATCGTTTTACCTTTACGATGCGAGTAACGCGCTATGTACCGGGTGTTTTGCTAGAAGGGGTAGCTGAAGGTGAAGTGGTTGGTACCGGACGCTGGGATTTCATACGTGCGAACGATATAACGATCGTCCGCTATGCCTGGACAGTGCGCACGAACCGTCTATGGATGAATCTGCTTGCACCGATCGCGAGACCGATTTTCAAATGGAACCACGATCAAGTGATGCGGCAAGGTGAACTCGGATTAGCGCATTGGTTACGCATGCAATCCAAGTAAAATGCTCGCTACTTTGTGCAAGCCAGCAGAAAAAACATCAAACAAATCCAACACTAGACTTACTATTTCTTAGATTTCGTTATAGAGGGTACTTCTGTTGGCTGCTGTACCTGAAAAAAGACTTCATCTTTACGTATCATTCCTAGCTCGTTTCTCGCAAGCTCTTCAATAGCGTCAAAACCCTGCTTGAGATCAATGATCTCTGCTTCCAGTATGGTATTCTGGTTCTGTGATTTCTGATTTAATTGGTGTTGATCTTGGAGTTGTTTCTCCAGCTCAAAGACTTCCAACCACCCACCTTTACCATACCACAGGGAATATTGAACTAATGCAATTAAAGTAACCAGGATGAGCGCAACAGTCTTCATTAGGTTAATTGATAGAATGCACCCCTTCCTGCGTAAATTGCGTTATCACCCAAGTCTTCTTCGATACGCAGCAATTGATTATATTTTGCTAATCGGTCGGAACGTGACAGCGAACCCGTTTTGATTTGAAGTGCATTCGTTGCGACTGCGATATCTGCAATGGTCGTATCCTCGGTTTCACCCGAGCGATGCGAAATCACAGCCGTGTAGCCTGCGCATTTGGCGATTTCTACTGCAGTCAAAGTTTCTGTCAACGTACCGATCTGATTGACTTTAATCAGAATCGAATTTGCAATACCCCGTCGAATACCCTCTTTTAGTATCCGGCTATTAGTTACAAAAACATCATCACCCCCAATTGGACAGTTTTTCCAAGCCTTTCGGTCAATAATTTCCAGCCATCCCAATCATGCTCACTCATACCATCTTCAATGCTGATAATTGGATATTTATCGACCCAGGTAGCCAAATAATCGACAAATTGGGCAGAAGTCAGGCTTAAACCATCGGATTTAAGATGGTATTTTCCATCTTGGTAGAATTCAGAACTTGCACAATCAATCCCAATCGCAACTTGTGTACCAGGTTGATAACCAGCTTGATCGATGGCTTGCACAATCAACTGTAATCCTTCTTCATTACCAGACAGATTCGGTGCAAACCCCCCTTCATCACCCACCGTTGTTGGCATATTTTTTTTACTGATCAGTTTTTTCAATGTATGAAAAATCTCAGCCCCACACCGCAGTGCTTCACGAAAGCTGTCAAAACCATGCGGAATCACCATGAACTCCTGCATATTCAAATTATTATTGGCGTGAGCACCACCATTGATGAGATTCATCATCGGAACCGGCATCGATATCGCTCTTACTCCCCCTAAATATCGATATAAAGGCAAACTGGATTCTTCTGCAGCGGCTTTCGCCACTGCCAGCGAAACTGCAAGAATGGCATTTGCGCCCATTCTTGACTTATTTTCACTCCCATCTAAATCAATCAGTGCCTGATCAATGAATGCTTGCTCTGACGCATCTAACCCCATGATGGTTTCGGAAATCTCGGTATTGATATTATCTACTGCTTTTGTCACGCCTTTACCAAAGTAGCGTTCCTCATCTTCATCACGCAATTCAATCGCTTCTTTGGTTCCAACCGAAGCCCCCGACGGAACGGATGCGCGCCCCAGCGCACCTGACTCTAACAAAACATCTGCTTCTATGGTTGGATTGCCACGAGAATCTAAAATTTCTCGCGCAATAACATCTACTATCGCACTCATGCTACTTTTTTCCTTGTAATAATCGACTTAATGTACTAATGCGCTTCTCTCTTGCTTTGTTTCTAAGCAATTTCTTTCTGTTCTAAACTGTTATCTGTACGCTGATTTGCGTAGCTAATCGCGGCATTGATATATGCTTTGAATAAGGGGTGTGCTTTTTGGGGAGTAGATGTAAATTCTGGATGAAACTGACAAGCAACAAACCAAGGGTGCTCGTCTTGGGATAATTCAACCATTTCGCATAACTTTTCTTCAGCAGATACGCCACTTATTTTTAGACCCGCTTTTTCCAAGCTGGGAATAAAGCTCACATTCACTTCATACCGATGGCGGTGACGCTCAGTAATTTTATCAGATCCATAGATCTTTTTGGCCAATGAATCTTCGTTGAGAAAACACAATTGCCCTCCCAAGCGCATCGTCCCACCGAGATCGGTAGCTTCCGACCGCTTCTCTATCTGACCTTCGCGAGTCCGCCACTCTGTAATGAGACCAAGAACCGGATAAGGGGTATTGGGATTAAATTCTGTACTATGGGCATTCTCTAAATGCAGCTCATTGCGTGCATATTCGATGACTGCAAGTTGCATTCCCAAACAAATGCCAAGATAAGGTATCTTATGGGTACGTGCATAATGAATGGCTAAAATTTTTCCTTCAACCCCTCGTTTTCCAAATCCACCTGGAACTAAAATTGCATCCTTATCGCTTAAACAGTCCGTACCTTCTTTTTCAATGAGCTCAGAGTCCAAGTAGCAGATATTGATTTTACAATGCGTATGGATACCGGCATGAATCAATGCTTCTGACAAAGATTTATACGACTCGGTCAAATCTACATATTTGCCAACCAATGCGATATTGACCGTTTTAGTTGGATGTTCTAGCGCATAAATCAGATTTTTCCAAACAGAAAGATTAGCCGGTTTTGCGAGGATATTGAGCTTGTGACAGATAATCTCATCGAGCATTTGCTCATGAAGTAACGCTGGGATCTTATAAATACAATCGACATCGATCGCAGAGATCACGGCCTCTTCTTTCACATTGGTAAAGAGTGCAATTTTGCGACGCTCTTCTTGGGGCAGCATGCGGTCGGAACGACAAAGCAACACATCCGGCTGGATCCCGATTTCACGCAACTCCTTAACCGAATGCTGGGTTGGTTTTGTTTTCAATTCACCCGCAGAACCAATATAAGGTAAAAGCGTCAAATGGATGAAACAGGTATCATCACGGGGATGTTGTACTGCCATCTGCCGGATCGCTTCCAAGAATGGCAATGATTCAATATCCCCTACTGTACCCCCAATCTCAACAATAGCCACCTGAGCATCATTCACGCCATTGCGAATAAACAATTTGATTTCATCAGTAATATGGGGGATAACTTGAACTGTCCCCCCGAGATAATCGCCTCTTCTCTCTTTGCGAATAACGCTTTCGTAGATTTGACCCGTCGTAAAATTATTGCGCTTGGCCATTTTGGTACTGATGAAGCGCTCATAATGACCTAGATCCAAATCGGTTTCCGCACCGTCATCGGTGACAAACACCTCTCCATGTTGGAATGGATTCATGGTACCCGGATCGACATTGATATAAGGGTCAAGCTTCAACATGGTCACTTTGATACCACGTGTTTCAAGCAATGCAGCTAATGATGCAGCCGCAATCCCTTTACCTAATGAAGAAACAACTCCGCCAGTTACAAAGACATACTTAGTCATAATGGAGGGCAATGTTAACCCAAATAATAAACCATGGAAACTATCCTATCGTTTCCATGTTATTCAAAAATGAAACATCTCTCGATGTTTCTAATAAACTCTCGCTTTAGGTGGAAATGAATCAACTGTCAATGGTTTCAATCGAACTGGCTTATAATCCAAGCGCTGACCTTCTTTGAAATAGAGCGTATGTTTTAACCATTTTTCATCATTGCGCTCTGGGAAATCGTCACGCGTATGCGCACCACGGCTTTCGTGCCGAGCCTCAGCAGAAACCATCGTGGCAATCGCTGCTTCGATTAAATTATCTAACTCCAGCGCTTCAACTCGAGCGGTATTAAAAATTTTGCTTTTATCGTTAATCTCAGTACGTGCGACACGTTGCGCTACTTCATTGATTTTACTAACCCCTTCTTTCAGCATATCCGGAAAGCGAAATACACCACAATAGGCTTGCATGGTTCTGCGAAGTGCATCACCTACATCCGCTACTTTCTCACCATTACTTTGCGTATCGAGGCGATTCAATCGTGCTAATGAAATATCAGCGATATTCTCTGGTAATGATTTATGATGGGGATTATGTTTAAGCTCTTCGATAATTTTGTTCCCGGCTGCGCGACCAAAAACTACGATATCGAGTAGCGAATTGGTACCTAAACGATTGGCACCATGCACGGAAACACATGCACACTCCCCTACTGCATATAATCCTGATACCACTTCTTCAGGACCCGTTTTATAAGGCGCAACGACTTGCCCATAAAAATTGGTGGGAATTCCACCCATCATGTAGTGCGCAGTCGGCACAACGGGAATCGGTTCTTCTATGGGATCGGCATGAGCAAATTTAATCGCAATCTCTCGGATACCGGGTAATCTTGATTTAATGATCTCCGGACCTAGATGATCAAGTTTTAGTAACAAGTAATCGCCATCCTTGCCACACCCTCTGCCCTCTTTGATTTCTGTAGTCAATGCACGCGATACCACATCACGACTCGCTAAATCTTTGGCGTTCGGTGCATAGCGCTCCATAAAGCGTTCGCCATTTTTATTGAGCAAATACCCACCTTCACCGCGCACTGCTTCACTAATCAGAACACCAACTCCATGCACGCCTCTCGGGTGAAATTGCCAAAATTCCATATCTTCCAGCGGAATACCTGCACGCCCTGCCATGCCTAATCCATCACCAGTATTAATGAACGCATTGGGACGTGCCTGAAAGATACGCCCTGCCCCACCCGTCGCTAACAAAGTAACCTTGGCTTGGAGGATCATGACTTCCCCCGTTTCCATTTCTAGCGCCGTTACACCAAGCACGTCTCCCTGCTGGTCGCGCAATAGATCAAGGCCCATCCACTCGACAAAAAACTGAGTATTGGCATATAAATTACGCTGATAAAGCGTGTGTAGCATTGCATGGCCGGTGCGATCCGCCACTGCGCAAGATCGTGTTGCTTGTGCTCCTCCATAATTTTGCGATTGACCGCCAAAAGGACGCTGGTAAATCTTCCCATTATCGAGACGATCGAATGGCATACCAAAATGTTCTAACTCATAAACCACTTCAGGCGCCTGTCGGCACATAAATTCAATCGCATCCTGATCGCCCAAGTAATCAGAACCTTTCACGGTATCGTACATATGCCAGTGCCAGTTATCTTCGGTTACGTTACCCAATGATGCAGCAATCCCACCTTGTGCTGCCACTGTATGAGAGCGCGTCGGAAAAACTTTGGATAGAACTGCAACCGTCAAACCGGCTTCAGATAATTGCAAGGCAGCACGCATTCCAGCACCTCCTGCCCCAACAATCACGACATCGAATTTTCTTTTGCGGATGGTCACATTATCTCCATAGCACATCAATAAACCAGATGAGATAAAACAACAAAGCGGTGATGACTAAAACCTGCACGCTCAATCGAATACTGGTAATCTTCACATAATCCATCAATACATTCCTGACGCCAACCCAAGCGTGCCAGCACAAACCAATAAACACCAGTAGAGAAAATATCCTCATCCATTGATTAGCAAAAATCGATTTTAGCCCAGCATAATCACTTGCTTGATCGGTAAATACCCAAGCAAGCAACAGTAAATATAAAACCATTAATACTGCGGTAACGCGCTGAACTAACCAATCGATTAGCCCATAATGTGCACCGGTCAGAACCCGTTTTGTGCGGGCTACCATAATAAGACTCCCAATAAAACGGTTATCCCAATACTAAAAGCTACAACTAACTTACTCCCTAAGCGTGCACCTTCCAATGTGCTCCCCAAATGCAAATCAAGTGCCAAGTGGCGGATTCCTGCACAAAAATGATGAACCAGTGCCCAAAGGAAGAAAATGGAACCCCATTTGATGATGGGATTGGCGATCACGGATTGAAACTGAGCGTAACTTTCAGGTGATTCTAATACTTGCTGCAGGCAATAAAGCAATAAGGGCAAACCAGGAAAGAACAGTAATACACCGCTGATCCGATGCAGTATTGAAACGATAGCAGGGAGTGGTTGCTTGATTTTAACCAGATTCAAATACTTAGGTCGTCTGCTTTGAAATTTAGTCTCCATACCTTAAATCACTGACCTACTGAATTCCGATATCATTAAAAAGGTTAACACTAGTTTAATCGCTTAAATCAATTCATTCAACGCTTTAATCTCAACTTATAGTAAACAAGCAATTCTAATTAAACCAAGCCTATCAATCACAACGTATCCACGCAGAAAGATGATTGAAACCAACGATCACGAAAGGATTGAATCGATTCAACAGCAAGATGGCTGAAAAAAGCTGCAGCGTGGATAAGGTAGCGCGTTTTGGCAAAGGTAAGCAAAAAAATTGGGCGCAATTATAGGCTATTTTTTGTTAATTGAAGCCACGGTAATTAAACCAAAAGATCGTTAATTTAACAAAACCATCTTTAATAACAACACCCTATAATCCCACAATGAAAAATTAGCACTACATTGATTAAGCTTCTTTTCATCATAGCGCTAACCATTAGTCAAAAGAACCTTGGCTACCTCAACTCATTCATCAAGGAGAATCATTCCAATGCGAATCGATCAAATCATCATTAAATTAATTATTCTGCCAATTCTATTGGTTGTTCATTACGCTCATGCGAGCTACCTGGATCAAACAACACCCAACGGTCAAGTACGAATTCACTATTCATCCACGACACCTGCAAGTTGTGATGCCATCTTGCTCGGCGTAGGTACATCAATGAGCATCTCTAGCTATGACAAATTATCAGAAGAGTTGATCAAATATGGATACGTTACTGTGATTATGGATCATGCGCCTGGGAACATGGTAAAAACCGATCCTCAAAAATATGCAACGCTGGCTAACGATGTCAAAACGAATCTCAACAGCTGGTTAAGTGGTATTGGTTGCAACACTGTTACTCATTGGCTAATGGGAGGTCACTCAGCGGGTGGTCAGGCTGCTCAGAATGCAATTTCAAATGGGTTGGTGCAAGCGGATGCCATATTTAGCATCGATCCCTATAATGCAAACAATGCCGGCAATGTTAATTTGCCTGCAATGTACTGGGGATTCGATGTTACTACCTGCTTTGTTGATAAAAATGCGGCTGCAAAAGCAGCATATCTGCATAGTCAGAATTTACGTGCATTTTATCGTGTCGCAAAACAATACAGTTGGGGTCCTTGTGGTTACTCTCCTAAATATTTTCATTGCAGTTTCTGTGATGAACACTGTCCCGCCTGCACTAACTGCGTTTCTACACCGCAATCATTCTTTGTTGACGTAGCGAATAGTGTCAATAAATTCATTACTGCACTGTTTTATGGAAACTGGTCAAAAAGTGCATTGACCATCAGTGCAACAACGCCATTAACACTTTTTGTCGACAGTGAATTACCCTGAGCTTGATCAGTATTGAGCACCATTAATAAAGCGATACGGTCGCTTGATTCGATAATAAACCGCTTGGTTGTTGGCAGCATTTTTCTTTACCCCAAACGCGTTGCAATGCAAAACGAGGTCGCTGCTGCCAACTTAATCGAAGCTCTGACTGTTTAGGGACTGATGATAAATCTTCATCAGTCCCTACAAAATGATTACATAGCTGTCTAAAAACCTGCTCACGCTTCATAAATGCGACATGAAAACCATCGGCTCCCATCCATTGGCGAGACTGCTCACAGAGGATAAGTTGTTTTTGCTGTGCGAGTGTAGCGATACCTTGATATACCACCTTTGCTCGGCTAACAACTTCGATCCTCGATAAGGTACATGACGGAAAAAATAAATGCCTAAAAAATTGGAAACGCCTATTTGATAGCGCTTCAATAGATTCTATCGGTAAGTTGGTAATTACGATTTGTGCAGATGCCTTTGTTAACTCATCAACACACCAGGTAACCCATTGTAGAATTTGCTCAGGACGCACGCCATAGGGAATATCGTTGCCAATATCTGTCAATAAAGCATAACTTGGAATAATTACACGCGTGCTGAGTTGTTCCCATAAACCACACCGAACAATACCGGGTAACTCCCGAATCATCACTTGGCTACTCAAACCATAGGAGCGCCCATGCCCTGCCGCAACTAATATTTCACTTGGACCACCGACACTCCCTTGAATATGCTGAATAATCATACGAAGCGATAACGTCAGATTGCTCGCACCGACTAAAATGATTCTATTTACTGGATAACTCGAGAGTAGTTCGTTCTGAAACATTTTCATTGCTTTATATCAAAATAGCAAAAGATTATGGCCTAGTTCTACAATTCTAGCGAAAACGATTAGCGTAGAATTCATAAAGTTACCCTAAATTCAGTAACCTCATCTGAATTAGATCCTTGATTAAAGCGCTCTTTGGAGGAAATCAACCATGCCAGCCCCAAATAAAATTAAACAATCCCTGAGGGAAATTGATTCACTTCCCGCTATGCCAGTTATTGCTCAAAAAATGCTGGCACTCCCGTTAGATACCACTGAGGGTGAAGCTCAATTACTTAAACTCATTACACAAGACCCCCAAATTTCTGCTCGAATCGTCGGCCTCTCTAATTCATCCTTTTTTAGTATGCCAAGCACGATTACCTCGGTTAGCGATGCCGCAATGTTACTTGGGTTGACCCAAGTCAAATCGATTGCAATCGGTATGGCTACGATTACAGTATTGGCCAAGTTACCTGAAGGAAAATTGAAATCGATGGATCTATGGGCTCATAGCATGGCTATCGCGACAACCATGCGTACTATTGCCCGGCATATGCCAGCAAATCTTCGTCCCATTGATGATCAGATTTTTCTAGCTGGTCTTTTGCATGATATTGGCTACAGCACGCTGAGTTATTTGGACACAGAAACCAGCAATCGCTTGCACGAGCAATTGAATAATACGGCTAACGCAGATTTACTTGCGATCGAACAGGAAATAGTCGGTATTCATCATGGGGAAATCGGTGCTCAACTTGGAATACACTGGGGCTTACCTGAAGAACTCATCGCTGTGATGCGCTATCACCATACCCCCGATCACCCAGACGCTACACTAGGATTACCAATAATCAGGCTTGTTAATACCGCTGAAAAATTACTTTCTAATTTTTGGATTAATGAACATACGGCTCAAGAAATTACTAAGCAAGAGTGGAGTAATCTTGGTATTTCTGAAAACAAAATTGATAGTATCAGCGAAGAAGTAAAGACACTTGCAGAAAATGCAAGTCAACTTGTTAGCGCTGCTTAAAGCAGCGCTTAAAACTAGAACGACTACATCACTTTCGTTACTTGATGAGAGTTATGACTTAACGCTTTAAAATTAGCGATATCTTGGCCTAGCAAGATTTTTAGATTGATATCTTCTCGCAAATCATCACTTTCAATCAGTTTGATTTGCCCTGGCAATAACTGTGTAATTTTTTCTGCTAGCGCGTGAGCACTGACACGATGATATATCTCTGTCTGCACTTGTTTAAAGGTTTGATGATTGGTCAGCCGTGCTTGGCCTAATCCAGCATTGTTCAATTGTGTTGCCACATTCCGAGCCATACCTGTTACACCATTACCATTTGAAACTTCAATCCCTTGTGCGAGACTTTTAATATTTTTTTGTAATTGAGTCTCCTGCTCATCATGCATAACAATACTTACTAGCTTGTTTTCCAGCTTATTCTGAGTTTCTCGCTGTGATCTAAACTCGTAAACGTTTGGTGCGACCTGAACTAATTGTTGTGATAGATGATTTTCGTGTGTTAGTTGTGCTGGATACTTTGTTGACATCGTTTCACTATTACTCGTCGCCTTAAGCGTTCTAGCTAATTTCTCGCTTACTCCCATTTTTTTATGGACTAACGTTAAATTCTTTTTAGCTTTTCCATTATGGGGATCATTGGATATCGCAGCTTGAAATGAAAGCTCTGCTTCATGATATACCCCTTGCAAGTAATAAGCGTAGCCTAAATTATTATGCAAATAGCTCTTGGAAGCGTCTAACGCGATTGCTTTTTTGAAGTGATCAATCGCTAAATCATGCTGGCCTAAGGTTGCATAAACAATCCCCAGCCCATTATGTGCTTCTACATAATCAGTTTGCAACGATAGTGCTTTCTGATAAGACTCAAGCGCATTAAGCCATTGTTTTTTTCGTTGATAATATTCGCCGATATGATAAAAATTCTCTGCAGTGCTTTCTGCCTGTTGGATATTCGTAACAGGTCTCACCTCATACGCTGAAAATTCCTTTCCTGAGAAATACGAAGCGCACCCAGTTAATGCAGAGATACAACTAATCGCTAAGACGATTTTACGTTTCTGGAATCGCATTGCTATTCCCCACTTTTTGATATTTTTTGATGCGCCAGGCTTAAATTAAACTGCGCTCTCTCATTTTCTGGGTCTAGATACAAAGATTGCTCAAACGCTTTTATCGCTTTCTCATCTTGTCCGAGCAAAAAATAGGTGTAACCCAAATTGTTATGAAGATGTGTTGCTAGGGGCGCCAGCTTAACCGCCGTTTGCAAATGCTGTAACGCAAGCTCAAACTTTTCTTGCGCTGAATAAATCACACCCAATCCATTATGCGCTTCAACAAAATCAGGGTCTTTCGCTAAAATAGCCTCATAAGCCGAAATGGCTTCTGAATAGTTTGCATTTTCTTGATATTTCTTGCCCTGCAAATAGAGTTTCACCAAATCGGGCCCCATTTGCTTTTTTACACTTGGCACATCATTTTGTGTCAGCAGACTGTTAGTTGATTGTGTCGCACATCCTACCAATAATAAAAAACAGCCGGCCAAAATTAACAATTGTCTTAAGCAATGCAGCATGATAGAACTCCTCATTGTCCAGCCAACGCTGGAAGTAAGTTTCGATAAATACTGATAAATGCTGGACCCATCAGCACAACCATCAACGCGGGGAAAATAAAGAAAATAAGCGGGAATAATAATTTCAGTGCAATTTTTGCAGCCGCTTCTTCTGCCCGCAAACGGCGCTTAGTTCGCAATGTATCGGAATAGACTCTCAGCGAATCAGCGGTACTAGTTCCAAATCGATCGGCTTGCACCAACATGGCAACTAATGCTTCGATTTCCTCGACGCCGGTTCTTAACGCTAGATTACGCAGCGCTTTCTCGCGGGAAGCGCCTGCCCGTAATTCAAGGCCAACCAAATGAATCTCTTCCCCGAGAATCGGACTTCTCAATTCCATTTCTTCGCCCACTTTCGCCAAAGCAGCATCTAATCCTAACCCCGCCTCTACACAAACCGTCATCAAATCAATTGCATCGGGGAAGCTTTCGAAAAGCTCTCGTTGCCGTAATTTAATCTTTCGTGCCAGAAGTAAATTAGGCAAATAGAATCCGATCGCGGTAAAAATCAATAAGATTAACGTCAAATTCACTGAGGTCAGTTGTAACTGCCCAATTCCTGCAAAGAAAAAGAATAGGCCAGGAAAGAGCAAAGCTAAAAACGTTTTAGTCGCAAAGTAAATCGTTAGCGCTGCATTACCACGATAGCCTGCATGCATAAAACGCGTGCGAAGCGCTGATTGTTCCCATTCCTCACTGGGCAAAGCGAGTTTTGCCAGTGGTTCCGATAATTTAACCACGGTTTCTTTCCATTCATCAGCCGCTTTATAGCCATCTAATAATGCATCATCATGGCTGCTAATTTCCTTTAGACGCGCTTTGGTCGCACGGGGGGATGAAATAATCATGATTGCACAACTAATTCCCGCCACTGCGAGAAAAATCATAACCAGAAAAATAGTTTGCATGGAAATCATAGCTTAGATACCTCTAGAACTGGATCGATCAACAGCAATAAATTCAAGATGTTCCTCAATGACTGATCAAACGTAATAACACGTCAAACATGAATTTTAATGATGCGTGACATCGCATAAATACCAACCACCATCATTACTAGCGCAATGGCGATAATGGTCGGTCCAACTGGATCAGTCCATAAGATGCTCATAAATCCTGGGTTGAGAATATTGAGAATTAACGCCATTACAAAGGGTATACAGGACAAAATCCACGCAGATAACTTCCCTTCTGCTGAAAGCACTCGAATGCGACCTAATAGATTCAATCTTGCACGAATCAAATTACTGATTTTATCGAGCAATTCTGCCAAGTTACCACCGCTCTCACGTTGAATGAGCACGGCAATGACAAAATAACTTAAATCGGTAATTGGGACTCGGCTAGCAAGATTCATCAGCGCATTTTGTATCGGTACACCGAAATTGATTTCATCGAATACCAACCGAAATTCACCTGCAGTAGGTTCCGTTCCTTCAGTGGCAGCCATTTGCAGTGCGCCTGTAAAAGCGTGACCTGCCTTGAGCGCGCGTGACATCAAATCGATTATCTCTGGTAATTGCTGTTCTATGGTATTCAACCGTTTATGCTTGGCTCTTAGCACAAACAAATAAGGGATTAAGCAGCCAACCACCATACTTAGCAAAATGATAGCAAATGAAAACCCTAATAAAGCGGCTAACGCCATCCCCCCCAATCCGGTCAATAGGCTATATCCTAAAAATGGCATGACCATAATCGCCATACCGGATTGGAGCAACAATCGGTCTACCGCATGGACCCGAGGTAATTTAAGTAGCCATTTTTGTAATGCGGGCGAATCACTCAATAATCGTTGCTTGATCAATGATGCACTTGCAGTATCGTTCCATCCCGCAGCAATCTCCTGTAGCCGTTTTTGAATCCGCTTCGCCTCTGCACCTTGATACGATCGCCAGATAAAGTAGCTTCCTTCTAGAAATAGTATTACAGCTAGAAAAGCGAGCGCAACATAAAGATAATAGAGATAATCCATTACTTCCCCTTATTCATAGCGGCGAGTGGGATCAAATAAATCCTCGCGCAGTGCTGTACCATATATTTTGAGGCGTTCCGCAAATTTGGGTCTAATTCCCGTCGCTCTAAAATGACCCTGTACTGTTCCATCCGCTGCTACCCCCGTTTGCTGGAAGGTATAAATTTCCTGCATGGTAATGACATCGCCTTCCATTCCAGTTATTTCTTGAATACTGATTAACTTACGTTTTCCATCCGACAATCGCGAAACTTGTATCACCACGACAATAGCTGAACTAATTTGGTGCCGAACCGCTTTGGTAGGTAAGTTAAGGCCAGCCATACTGACCATATTTTCAATTCGACTCAACGCATCTCGGGGGGTATTCGCATGAACCGTTGCCATCGAACCTTCGTGACCGGTATTCATGGCTTGCAACATATCGATCGCCTCAGCACCGCGTACCTCACCAATAATGACGCGATCAGGCCGCATCCGTAAGCTGTTTCGAACCAAAGCACGTTGCGAAACTTCTCCTTTACCCTCAACATTGGGAGGTCTTGTTTCCAACCGCACGACATGGGGCTGCTGTAACTGTAATTCGGCTGCATCTTCAATGGTAACAATTCGCTCAGAATGCGGAATATAAGCAGACATGATATTCAGCAGCGTTGTTTTACCGCTACCGGTGCCCCCCGAAATGAGTATGCTGCACTTTGCCTTAACCAAACCGCTAATAATCTCGCTCATTTCTTGGGTCATTGATTTATTGCGAATCAAGTCTTCTATCTTGAGCGGAATCACTGCAAACCGGCGAATCGATAACAAAGCGCCATCAATCGCAAGCGGCGGTATGATCGCATTGACACGGGAGCCATCCGGCAATCGGGCATCAACCATCGGACTCGATTCATCGACTCTACGCCCAACTCTGGAAACGATCCGATCGATAATTTTTCTTAAATGTGCCTCGTTGGCAAATTGGGTATCGGTCAGTTCCAGTTTTCCTCGTCGTTCAACATAAACTTGACGATGGGTATTGACTAAAATATCTGAAATCGTTGGGTCAGCCAGTAAGGGCTCAAGGGGACCCAATCCCAGCACTTCATGCTGGATATCCTGAATAATGCGTAATCTCTCGATATCATTGATTGGTGTTCGTTCCTCGATGAGGAGTCGTTCCACCAGCCCCTTAATTTCCACCAACAATCGATCTTGCGGAAGACTTTCCATCACTGCCAAATCCATGCGATTGAGCAATGCCTGATGTATCCGAGACTTCAATTCATGGTAAGCATCATTATCATAAGAAGTAAAATGATTAGGATTAGTGACCACAACCTGGCTTGCAGTCGCTGTTAGGTTCGATCCTATCCCTTGAAGACGATCTCGAATTGACATAATCAATGTTCCATTAAGTTAAATTTTCTTCCTATCATCCACAGCAGCAATGATGCTAACCAAACGCAAATAATTTTTTCAGCAAATTATTGCTGGTTGAACTCTGAGCCATTTCTTGAACAAATTCATGCAGCGACTTCGCTACTGCACTTCGTTTCGCTAATTTAGTCACCGGTATTCCTTGATTGACAGACTCAGCAACAACGTTATAGTCATTCGGTATGGCTTTAAAGACTTCTAGCTTTAAGGTATTTGCCACGTCAGCCAGTGTAATCTCATCTTTCTTGTCGTATCGATTGACAATTAAGCGTATTTTTTCAGCAGGGTAACCCAAAGAGAAAAAAGTATTGATCAAACGCTTGGCATCGCGAATAAATGGCAATGTTTGCTGGAGTACTGGAAAAATATAATCGGCCTGATCTAAGCATTGAATCGAAATCGCATCTAAGGAACGCCCGATATCGAGAACAACAAAATCATAATGCTTGATTGCCACTTGTAATAAAGGCTTGATATGCTCAAGCTTGATTTCCGCAGCTTTCTCGGGCTCATCCGGTGCAGCTAGCACGCCAAAATTTGGTAATACCTGAATTAAACTCGAAGACAGAAATGATCCATCTAGTCGTTGAATTTGTCTTGCAACATCTGCAACAGTGGTTTTGGCTGCACCATCGTGCACAAACAGCGAAGCATCACCAAACTGCAGATTGAAGTCGATAAGAATTACTCGCTTGTTTTCAAGTGCGGCAAGCGCATAGGCGATATTACTCGCCAGAAACGTTGCCCCACTGCCACCCTTACACGGCATGAAAGCCAGTACTTTTCCTTGCCGAACGGGCATTTTAGCTTGGGACATCCGTTGCTGGAAACGTTCGACCGCATCGATCAGAACATTCTGAGCAATCGGCGTGGGTACTACTTCGCGCACCCCAACTCGCATCGCTTCAAGTAAAAACTCTTGTGGTTGCGGCGGACATAACATAATCACCCCGATATCTGGGAAACACGTCGTTACTTTACTCAAGATTTGCTGTTCCCCAGGATTCAACCGTAGCCCTTCGATCAATAATAGATCAGGGTGTTCTTGTTCAATTACAGCAGAGATTTGTTGCGCCCCCCCTGTAACCCCAACCAGTGGATGCGATGACCCTGCCTGTGCCAAATACTTCTGAATATCATCTAGACACTGTTGGTTTTGTACAATTGTAGCGATTTTCAATGTATTACTCCTCTACCCATTAATTCAGATAATTTGTTCAAATAAAACTATGTACAATCCGGATTTTCACTATCCATACTTTCCCGTGGCAATGTCGTGGAAAAGGGTGGCATCGGGATATTCAGTGGTAACACGGGTACCAGCATTGCAAAATTAAATCCATTGATACTGACAGTAACCGATCGACAAGAATTACTATCGCAGCCATCAGGCAAGTACGTTACGCTAATTTGATCGGCTTCAAGCACGCCCAGCATCGCTTGCATTTTGGTCTTGATCGCACTGGCATCTTGATCACAGACGACAGCCAAACGCGCACCCAAGCGTGTCGCTTCCGTCGCTGTGTTCCAATAAAATAACGCTCGACTCATCTCCATTGCCCCAAATAAGAACGTAACCAAAATGATCGTAATAAGCGCAAACTCTACCGCCACCATCCCCTGTTGATAGGATCGAATGATCAATTTAGGACCGAATGTATAGTTTGAAATGCATTTCATGGTTGCCTCATGACGGCGCGTATATCACCAAACGTTATTGATTGATCGCCTCCCCCCATAAACACAAGGGGGCTAAGTACGAAATTGAAGGTAAATCCGGATATAGTTACTTGGACTAGGTTGATAGGCAGGCCTTCTCCCGGATCTTTTGGAATCTCTTCTATAGTGACCATATCGTTATCCGTCGTCAGGCCAGCTACTAGTGCCTCCCCTTCACAATTTAAATTGCCATAAACCACTAAACAAATTGCCTCTTCTTTTACCGCATCATAAGCACTGGGGTCATTAGGATCGTTAGGGATGGATTGCGAAAGATGCCGCGCAGCATCTCTTACCGCTTTAGCCAGCGTGTTGTATTGATAGAGCGCCCGACCAAATTCAGCTACGCCTAAAATCAAGACAAGCATCAAGGCAAGTAATAAAGCCATCTCAACAGCAACAGCACCCTGCACTGATCGTTTATTAACACCGCACTGCAAAGACATACTTCTATTCATTAATTTCATATCGCTTACCTCACCAAAGCAGGCACCATAGGGCCAATCCCGGTAGGCCCTGCGGGTACGCCATTGGTCGCACAAGGGCTACCGGTATCATTCGACCGCCCCAAATACTCAAGATACATGCGCGTTGCACCGGTTCCACTGCCTCCTTGTGAATTATTAATCGGATGCAGCATTAATACACAGGCCCAAGCTTGAACAGGTGCAGTTGTTCCGCTGGTAAAACCATCACAATCGACTACTGCGACCGTTACCAAACGCCGATCAGCGCCATTTTCTTGTAGATAGGTCGCATCGACCGCTGTTCCATGGGTGTTAAGTCCCGTACTCGCGTCCCCTTGATAGGGTATGTTTGCGCCTCTTTTACTTTGAAAATCGGATAAAGCGTTGAATTTAGATGGCCAATTGACTTCAGTATAAGCATAGCCACTGTAATCGGGGATGGCATCGCCCTCTTTGACACTACCTTGATTAATGCCAAATCGACTGTTCCAGTCATTCGCTAGTGAGGATTTAACCCCAGCCTCACCGACTTGGGAGCCTTGCGCAGGCAGGCTACAAACCCCTGGACCCGTTAACTGCCCTGCAAGTTCCGATGCCCCGCCACCAGGTGGCGAATAATCAACCCACATGAAATTTCCAGTTAAATTACCCGACTCACTTTTCTTTCCACCCGCCGGAGGACCTAACACACTTTCAAGCCAAGTACCGACTGGCGTACTCGGAGGAACATCATCAGTACATAGGCCAACGGGAATTGCACAAGAAATAATCTGGGAAGGAGATAAGGTAGCAACCGCAGTTGCAGCAACCGTCTGGCTTCCAATATCCACGCCAGGAAACAAATTCAACACTTGAATAAACCAATTTAAGATATCTGCACGATTAGCTTCACAGCGAGCATAGCGCATCTCAACCGCTTCAGCAGGATCAATATCAGAAGCGGATCGATAATCATCCACGAGCGATACAGCAAAGGCAACACTGGAAATCGAAATAGCTTCACCTTGAAAATAAACGCGATGGCGTTCGCCAGTTGCAATTCCTGCCGCTTCAGCGAGGATAAGTTGATTACTATTGGCCCCTGTTAACTCGCGTGCCGCCGCTAAAGCGCACGCATCAACGCTATTCTGCAGCTCGGTTTTAGCCACAAAGAGTTTCCCCAGATCAAGCGCCAAGCCCACAAAACCGATTAAACCCGCTAAAGATAATGCAATAATCACTGCAACTGCCCCACTTTGTTTTTTTAAAGCGGGTAACGCTTTGGGTACACCAAGCATTTTGGTTAATAACTGGCTCATATAGCGATTTATCCGATATTTAATTCCATTTCGCTCACACCATTGCTATCGAGTACTCTGAGCACCCCTTCCCCCTCCGCCTCCAGAAGTTCCGACATCGATCACACCCCGTAATGGCGGTTGAGGGTTCCTAAACCCATCGCGATAGTTATCAAAGATGGCATCTCCAGCCTGTCCATTGATACCTTCCGGTGCTGTTGGATTGAAAGAAGCTTGCGGATTCGCTGTTTGCTGCGCTCTTGCAAACCCGACAGCATCGCCAAATCGTGCATCCAATCTTGGCGTGACTGGAGCACACGCCATTAATGTCAAGACTGCGAGTGAACAACCAAAGTAGTTGATATTGAATCGAATATTCTTCACCTTTTTCTCCTTATCTCATTTGAAAGCCACCTTGGTCATACTGCAAATAATTTTTTCTAGGCGGAACCGTTGGTTCGGAAGCACTTTCCATCCGACCTTGAATCAAGAACTCACCCCGATCTGGCGCCACAAAAGAATCGGTAGGCAGTTGATAATCATGATTCAATGGCTTCACGAGCCGTGGTGTTACAATGACCATCAGCTCCGTTTTCTTCATTTGGAAATCACTACTGCGGAACAATGCACCTAAAACTGGCACTTCGCCGAGCATGGGGAAACGTTTCACTTGTTCTTTGAAGTCATCTTGTAACAACCCACCGATTGCCAGCGATTGACCATCGTTCAATTGCACGGTGGTTGAAATACGGCGAGTTGTAAACGTTGGAATCGCTAACACTTGACCTAACCCCGTTGAGGCCACATTGGTGATACTGACCAACTCGGATACTTCTGGACTAACCCGTAAATGAATTCGACCTGCTTCCAACACCGTTGGGGTAAATCGCACGCCGATTCCAAACTCTTTAGGTAGGAGCCTAACTTGATTGGTACTGGGAATCGGGATCATGATCTCGCCCCCCACCAAGAAACTAGCTTCCTGACCACTGATTGCTACGATATTCGGTTCGGCTAACACTTTAACTAAATTATCCTTTTTCTCAGCATCCATGAGGATTGCCGTACCCTCACTGGCGCTAAAATCAGTAATCCGATTGAGGTTGGGGTTAACCGTTGCGCCTAGATTTTTTCCCATCAACAGATTAAATGCTCCACCCCCAGCCACGCCAGCCATTATTTGTGTCCAAGCACTGCCTGCCTTGTTCGCAGCGCGCGTAAAATCAAACCCGAGTTTCTCAGCTAAGGTGCGATTAATTTCAGCTACTTTGACCTCGAGCATTACCTGCTGATTATCGCGAACGCGGAGCAAATTGACGATTTTGACGCTACCTAACCCTGCACCTGCCCCGGCTGAATCTTCATTGGGTTGCAATCCCTGCCGTAAGATTTGCATGCCTTGCATACCCCCTTGCCCCCCCTGACCTGCAGCACCTTGGCCAACATTCCCTTGCATGCTCATCATCATGCCGAGTACCGAAGTACGAACATAAGTATCGGCAAGCGCTACCGCACGATCTACTTTAACTGTATCGGAAACTGTTCCAGATAACACCAAAGAATCACCGGCCGCTTTGACATGAATATCCGTTTCTTCTGGCATGATCTCTAGTAACTTATCTTGAAGTGCAGCAGCGTCCATTAGCACGGTAATATCCACGACCCGAGTCGAACCATTACGCGGCCACAAAATAATATTCGTGGTGCCGATCATTTTTCCGAGAATATAAACTTCGTTGGCACTGGTTAACGTTACATCTGCCACACTCGGATTACCGACTGATATCCTGGAAATTGCGGAAGGAAGTCGAAGCAAGGTTGATTTACCGAGCGTTACATTCATGCTAGAAGCCATTTCGTGACTATCATTGATTCGATCCGTGGTTGCAACCGATGCCACATTGTGTGCTTGTACCGCTCCTTGTAATGCACATAAAAATACCGCCAATAACCCTAATCTAGTTCTAGCGAAAAAAGCTAATCGTTTAGATGCCATGATTCTCCCCTTTATTGATTTGCACTCGATTTTTGAACACCCCGAATGATCTCAACCGTTGGCCTGGGGGCTATAGATTTGTACACGACAACTTTCTCAACTTCTTTTTGGGGTTCTGTCGCAACAATTTTTGTACCCAGCAAATCCTGAGTGCGAACACCATCGGTAGAACCAATACTTTTATCGATTTGATTTCTTAACACCAAAGAAAGTGACCCAACACTCCGTGCCAGATCAAGTCTTTCGGCTTGCTCTGGGGTTACTTCTAGGGTTACCGCATTGACAACTTTTGGTTTTGTTTCGTCTCTCCCTAAATCCTGAGCAATCGCCAACACTAATATCTGCTCGAGTACGATTTTCGAAATTGGATTTTTATTGTCATCTTTAATATTTACCAAGATATCGACCAAGTTACCGGGAAGCGCAAAACCAGCCACGCCCACGACATCATTGACACGAACCGTAATGGCACGCTTACCATCTGCGATCACGCCGGATAATCCCCCCACCGTACCTTCCGGTGCTAATTTAGCTTCTAGAACCGGTTCACCGCGTTGCAAATTAACTTTTGCCACGCGACTATCCAGGAGTTTTGCTTCTTGAAATGAGCCTTCAGGGATGCTGCTGCTGGGCCAATCGATTGCTTTGAGAATTTCTGGGGTAAGCCGGGTGCCTACATTAATGTCTTGTGACGCAACGATTATTTTCGATGCTTCGATATTCACCTGATTATTAAGCCACTTCGCGGCAACAACCACCGCTGCTGATCCCAATAACAAGGAGACTACGATCATTCCTAGCGCTCCTGTATTTCTCATCGATAGACCTCACACCTAGTTAACGAGTTATGAATTACGTATTCCACGACAGCTTGATTGCCATAGTCCTAGTTAATTACTATAGTGGTTAATGCTTTCATGCAATATACGGAAAAGATCACTAAATTGACCTTATCTTGATCTACACGGCCAATTGATATGACAGTTGGTTGTGTTTCTTGACGAAAATTACTTCGACTAATCAGTGGATGAGTTAAAGTCAAATAAGTGAACGATTATTTGACTATTCGTTGAATTGATGATGTTGATGAATACGAATGAGAGAAATTACTAAAATGAACGTATTTTTATAGATTTATTTCTGAATCTTAGAAAGATGTCACAAGATAAAGCATTGTCCCTGCTGCAATGGCTACTCCGTAGGGTACTTTACTTTCAGTTTTAGAATCGATTAAGTGTGTAGAACTACTACCTTGAACATCAATAGAAATATTTAATTGATCCTGCGATGGAATAAACTTAAAGTGGCTTGGGGATTTATTTAAATCTTTTTTACCACATATAATTACTAGCCCAAGTATTCCTCCAACTATTGCTACGTAGAGTCCTATTTCTAGCAAAGGTATTGGACCAACAAATGTACCAACCATAGCCATTAACTTGATATCCCCAGCACCCATTCCACGAAGAAAATATAATGGTAAGAAGATCAGGAAACCAACAGCAAAACCAGCAATAGCAAGCTGTAAGCCAACTGTAATCTCGTCAAGTGGCAATAGAAAATTCATTAACAAGCCAATAGCTATTCCAAAAAACACTAAACTATTAGGTATTCTATAGCTATTGAAATCATGCCAAGCTGCAATGATTAGTAAGCCAATAAGAATTGGAATCATCAATAAGTTCATATTATCTTCTAATTGAATACTGCCCAGCTTAAGCTAGGCAGTAAAATAAAAGTGATTAAATAAACATTTAAAAATTGTTACATTAACCCTCAGTACCAGTTCCCCCACTTAATAGTGATATTACCTGTGTAAACGCGCCACTTAAACCACCAGCTAATAGTTGCCAAGCTGCAGATATCGCTATCGCCATAATCGCAACAACTAATGCATACTCTACTGCTGCCATCCCTTCTTCGTTCTTGATGAATTGTTTGATTTTTTTAACTAACTTGTTCATGTCTTTTCTCCTTGTCTAAATGATTTAATTTCTTTTTAATCGTTACTGCATGATGAGATTCTGACAAATTACCACCGCTTCGCCTATCGTACCCTGGTACATCGTACTTCCGTACAGAATCGAGTTTAATTACAATCATTCCATTCAATTAACCCCCAGTACCTGTTCCCCCACTTAAAAGTGATATTACCTGTGTAAACGTGCCACTTATACCACCAGCTAGAAGCTGCCAAGCTGCACTTATCGCTATCGCCATAATCGCAACGACTAATGCATACTCAACTGCTGCCATCCCTTCTTCATTGTTCAAAAATTGTTTGAATGATTTAACTAATTTGTTCATGTCTTTTCTCCTGTTTAATTTGTTTAACTTCTTCAATCGTTACTGCATGGTGAAATTCTGACAAACTACCGCTGCTTCGCCTATCGTACCCTGGTACATCGTACTTCCGTACAGCAGCAGCTTCAGATAGCGATATAAGAAATCAAAAAAAGTATTATTACTAAAAATGGGGGGATGCATTAATCGCAGCAATGGCCTGTAAGTGAACTTTAGTAACGCATCAGGTATGATGAGTATTTTTTTAAAGCTAGGCTCTGTTATTTCAGCCTTCGTTTATCGCGTAACCTCACTTACAACACTCAACATGAAATTACTTTTCGACCTATTTCCAGTCATATTATTTTTTATCGCTTATAAGCTGGTTGATATCTACGCTGCAACGGTAGCAGCGATTATTGCGACGCTTATACAGGTGGGTTGGTCATGGTTTCGTCACCGCAAAGTGGATAATTTGCTATGGGTGAGTTTGGTTCTCATCACTATTTTTGGGGGTGCAACGCTATTCCTTCAGGATGAAGCTTTTATCAAATGGAAACCGACGGTGCTCTATTGGTTATTTGCTTGTGTGCTATTGATCAGCCAGGTGCTTTTTAAGAAAAATCTGATCCGTTCAATGCTCAGCAATCAACTCAAATTACCAGCAGCCATTTGGTCGCGTCTGAATACCAGTTGGTCACTATTTTTTGCCGCGATGGGAGCGGTTAACCTTTATGTTGCATTTAGCTTCTCGACTGATTTTTGGGTCAATTTCAAGCTCTTTGGATTTACAGGGCTAATGCTTGTTTTCATTATTTTCCAAGGGTTGTTTATCGGAAAACATGCGGAAGCGCAGGATGTAACAAAAACAGAATGAGTTGCGCTTGGGTAATCGATTCAATGAGACGAAATCAGCTGTCGACTTTAGGATCGATTCGATTCATCGCGCGATAACCGATATCATGGCGCATTTGACAGCCGCTAAATTGAATTTTGTGAGCAATGTCATAAGCACGTTGATGTGCCAATTTAATATTTTCACCAAGTGCAGCAACACATAATACTCTCCCCCCTGCCGTAAGAATTGCAGGCGGGCTTTCATTATTCAGCACAGTACCAGCATGAAATACATGAAAATCTTTCGTGGTTGCTTGTTCCTTCATGATTTCCACTAAACCTTCAATCTTGTCATGCTTCCGTGGTGATTCTGGATAACCTTCAGCGGCTAACACAATACCTAAAGCGGTCCTTCGATCCCACTCGAGTTCAGTTTTATCCAGCGATTGATTTAGCGCTTGCTCGATTAACATCAATAAATCCGTTTTGAGCCGCATCATAATGGGTTGCGTTTCAGGATCACCCAAACGGCAGTTGAATTCCAGCACCTTGATATCACCTTGGGGGGATATCATTAAACCAGCGTACAAGAAACCCGTATAGGGTTCATTTTCTTGTGTCATCCCCATTAGCGTCGGATTGATAATCTCGCGCATAATCTTGGCATGTAGTTCAGGGGTAATGCACGGCGCAGGAGAGTAGGCACCCATCCCTCCTGTATTAGGTCCCAAATCATTATCTAACAGCCGCTTATGATCTTGGCTTGTCGCTAGCGGTAATGCATGTTGGCCATCTGCCATCACAATAAAGCTAGCTTCTTCACCTTCCAGAAAGTCTTCAATTAAAATTTGTGCGCCAGCTTTTCCCAGTTGACTACTCGTTAACATGCGATCAACGGCCTCATGCGCTTGCTCGTAAGTCTGTGCGACGACGACACCTTTCCCTGCGGCTAACCCGTCTGCTTTGATAACGATCGGTACTGCACCTTGATTAATATAACGATGTGCCGCATCAGCCTCATTAAAACTTGCTGAATTCGCAGTAGGGATGCCATAGCGCTGCATAAAGGCTTTTGCAAATATTTTTGAAGCTTCAAGTTGTGCCGCTTTTTGGGTTGGACCGAAAATACGAAGCCCTTCCGCTCGGAAGGTATCGACAATTCCTTCAGCCAACGGTGCTTCAGGACCGACGATTGTCAGGGCAATACTTTCCTGCTTCACAAACGCTACCAATTCAGCAATGGCTGTGATTGGAATATTTTCGAGCCCCGCTTCGAGCGCTGTACCTGCATTGCCGGGCGCAACAAACACTTTCTGAACCCGTGGCGATTGACTCAGTTTCCACGCAATTGCGTGCTCTCTACCTCCACTACCGACTACAAGTAACTTCATTGTTGCACACTACCAGCTTAGAAAAGAATAGTTAATGTAATGACCGATTAAGCAAAAAGTAATCTATTATCGCGACGTTTCGGTTATTTTAATGCCTAAAATGGCGAATTCCTGTAAAAAGCATAATAACCCCTTGCTCATCTGCTGCTTGAATCACTTCATCATCACGAATGCTACCACCGGGTTGTATGACAATCTTAGCCCCTGCTTTAACCACGACATCCAAACCGTCTCGAAATGGAAAAAATGCATCGGATGCAACGGTTGAGCCATTCAAACCTAAACCCGCCTGCTCCGCTTTGATGGATGCAATGCGAGCACTATCGACCCGACTCATTTGACCTGCACCAATACCCAGCGTCCGACCTTGTGCACAAAATACAATGGCGTTTGATTTCACAAATTTCGCAACCCGCCAAGCAAATAAGCAATCTTGAATCTGTTCAGGTGTTGGTTTCAATTGCGTCACGACCTTGAGATCAGCCTCCCCGACATGAAAATCATCGGGTGTTTGAACTAATAACCCGCCCCCAACGCGCTTCAGTTCGTAGCGATTCGATTCTGCCTGAATGGGCACGACCAGCACACGAACGTTCGCTTTTTGCTTGAGTACGGCTTGCGCTTCCTCGCTAAACGCAGGGGCAATAATGACTTCCACGAATTGTTTAATAACCGCTTCGGCTAAAGCAGCGTCAACACGCTGATTAAGGGCGATAATGCCACCAAATGCCGAAGTAGGATCCGTTGCAAATGCTAGTTGATAAGCTGCTAGTAAATTATCCGCAATCGCCACGCCACAAGGATTAGCATGCTTAACGATCACACACGCTGGCTTATCAAAAGATTTGACACATTCCCAAGCCGCATCGGTATCCGCAATATTATTAAACGATAATTCTTTGCCTTGTAATTGTGTATAGTTCGCTAAACTTCCTGGCAATGACTTTGCATCACGATAAAAAACTGCTTGCTGGTGAGGATTTTCACCATAACGCAACGTTTGCACTCGGCTAAAATTGAGATTCAAATGCTCAGGGAAAGTCGTATGCTGCCCATCAGCATCGATGGCCGTCAAATAATTACTGATTGCACTATCATAACGTGCAGTATGAGTAAATGCCTTTTGAGCAAAATAGAAACGGCGTGAATCGCTCACGGCTCCGCTTCCATGATCTAATTCTGCTAATAAAACCGAGTAATCTTCGGGTTCCGTGATTACAGTTACGTGCTGATAATTTTTTGCAGCAGCTCTGATTAAGGTTGGTCCCCCGATATCGATATTTTCAATCGCATCTGCCAAGGTACAACCCGCACGATTAATCGTTTCAACAAAAGGATAGAGATTAACAACCACTAATTCAATTGGATCGATCCCAACTTGTTGTATCGCTTGCCGATGGGCATCAAGGTCCATCCTGGATAATATACCTGCATGAATCTTGGGATGTAAGGTCTTGACCCGGCCATCGAGCATTTCGGGAAACCCGGTATAATCACTGACTTCAGTAACGGGAATAGCATTTTCTTGCAACAGTTTTGCGGTTCCACCGGATGATATGATCTTTATTCCGCGCTGATGTAATGCTCGCGCCAAATCAACCACACCTACTTTATTTGAAACACTAATTAATGCTTGTTTAATCATAATGTATCATTCGATACGATGTTTAGCCAGGCGGCTGCGCAACGTATTACGACTTATTCCTAAAAGTTCTGCTGCCTTACTTTGATTACCTTTTGCATACTGAATCGCCAGTTCAAGTAACGGTTTTTCGACACTGTTGATAACCATTTCATAGATAGGGCAAGGCTTTTCACCGTCTAAATCTTTGAAATAAGCATCCAGGGACTTACGAATACAGCTCGCGATCTCATTTTCATTAAAACTGCTCATACTGCGATTGCCACCTCGTTATCATAAGTAAGCCTTTGCCCATAGTCAGCTAATTGTTGAAAAAATTGATGCGTTGCGGTCAATTGCGCTTCCACCGTTTGTAATTGATTCATTGCATGCCGAAAAACGGCTGAATTGGTTAAGCCCTTGGTATACCAAGAGATATGTTTACGTGCAATGCGAACACCCGAATATTCACCATAAAATTCGTAAAGATCATGCAAATGTTCAATGAGCACTTGATGAATCTCACTCACTTCGGGCAAGGGTAAAAATTTCTGGGTATTCAAATAATGATCGATTTCCCGAAAAATCCAGGGGCGTCCTTGTGCAGCACGCCCAATCATAATGGCATCGGCTTTTGTATAATCTAAAACCTCCTTAGCCTTCTGCGGTGTCGTAATATCACCATTCGCAATAACAGGAATGTTAATCGCTGCTTTCACCTCGCCAATGGTGTCATACTCTGCTTGCCCTTGATACGCACAAGCACGTGTTCTGCCATGAATCGCTAGTGCTTGGATACCCGCTTGTTCAGCCAGCTTAGCGACTGACAGCGCATTTTTATGTTGCGTGTCCCAGCCCGTGCGAATTTTTAGCGTCACTGGAATATCAACGGCGGTAGTAACCGCCTCCAAAATTTTCCCTACCAATGTTTCATCTTTTAATAAAGCCGATCCCGCCATCACATTGCAAATCTTTTTGGCCGGACAACCCATATTGATATCGATAATTTGGGCGCCTTGATCGGCATTGTAGCGTGCTGCCTCAGCCATCATTGTTGGATCTGCACCAGCGATTTGTACCGAAATCGGTGCAACTTCGCCCTCATGGCTAGCCCGACGACGTGTTTTCTCAGAACCCCAGAGCAGCGAATTACTAGAAACCATCTCAGATACCGCCATACCCGCGCCAAATCGCTTACACAATTGACGAAAAGGACGATCCGTCACACCTGCCATGGGCGCAACGATTAACTGATTTTTTAAACGATAAGGGCCGATTTGCATACGAAATTATGTCACCCTGGTTTATTTCAAAGAATCCTGATTAATTCCACGCTGATGATTGTCACTCAATTATCCTCTTGCACCAAATATCATACGACGTGCAACAAAGCGCTTTACGGGTGATAATTGATCCAAAACACTCAAACCCAATCCACACGCAACTTGCAAAGAAGTCAAATCCACCGTGAACAATTTTGCAAGTGTATTGGTAAAAAATTTACCTCCTTCTCGATCAATCTGACGTTTACTCGCAAACGATGACAACAGCCGCGAAGAACCCACATCCGCTGAAAAATTAGCGGACCGGATCAATTCACTTGCCAATTCCCAGGCATCGCGCAGTCCCAAATTAAAACCCTGCCCTGCAACCGGATGTAGCGTTTGCGATGCATTGCCAATCAATACAGTTCGATGGGCAATCGTAGGTGATGCATATTTCAGTGCAAGTGGAAATCCCGTTCGCTTGCCACATGAAACGAATTGGCCCGCCATATCACCAAAATGTACCTGCAACTCAGAAAGAAAAGTCGCATCATCCCAATTTAAAATGCGATCGACCTGCTCGGCCGGCACAGTCCATACCAGCGCATAGCCGGTACCAGATGGCAACAAGGCCACAGGGCCATCCAAGGTAAAATGTTCGTAAGCAATTCCACGCTGATCGATACTGGTTTGAATATTGGCAACCACAGCCCATTGCTGGTAATCATGCGTATGAAAGTGAATTCCTTCCACCTGTGAAACCAATTTACCGCCATCGGCGAGCACCAGCAATTTAGCATCCACGCGATGCGTTTCTCCCGATTGTTCATAATCAACCTGCACATGATCCGGTTGATGGATCAATGAAGTCACCTTGGCGCCCAATTGAAACGTCACATTCTGCTGACGCATCATCTGATAAAGGGCATCATACAGCCCATGGTAATTAACGACACTACCGAGCACTGGAACCCCAGCATCTTCAGATCGTATCGACGTCTGTCCCGCATGACCGTGATTCGAGATGTGAATCGTCTGAATCGGAGTAACAGACGCTAGGTTATCCCATACATCTAACCGCTTTAAAATGAGCTGACTCCCATACGACAACGCCAAGGGTCGAGAATCGGTAACAGGATTGGTTAATAAGGGTTGCGCTTCCAGTAACAGCGTCGCGATATTCCACTCTCTCAAGCGCAATGCCAGGGCCATCCCAACTGGCCCACCGCCGACAATAACCACGTCGAACGATTCAGTCACGATAACTAAGCCTATTATTTATAGAATCGATCATCACTCAAATCAGTCTAGTCAAAAATTTTCTTTCCGGAGTAAACTTCATACTTCTCACTAAGGCCAAGCAGAATATCACAACTCATACTTTAGGAAAAATACCTTTAATTTAAAGATTGACACCTTCAGCGCCTAACGACTCCTAAACCTCACTCAGCGGGATTCCCAAAGCCTTCGCGATACCTTCACCATATGCAAGATCAGCTTTTAGGCAATGGCTGATATGACGAATCTGAACTTCACGGGTTGCTCCACCAATCGATGCAGCTGTGTTGGCAAATAAAGCTTGTTGCTGTGCGGGAGACATCAAACGGAAAAGCGCACCCGGCTGCGAGTAGTAATCGGTATCTTCTCGATGATTCCAGTGGTCAGCAGCGCCCTCTAGTGATAGTGGTGGCTCGCGATAGCTCAATTGTTGCTGCCATTCACTCAAGCTGTTTGGCTCATAGCCCTTCGTTCCACCAAAATTACCATCAACCCGCATAAGACCATCACGGTGATAACTATGCACAGGACAACGTGGGGCATTCACTGGAATCTGGTAATGATTTACACCTAGCCGGTAACGTTGTGCGTCCCCATAAGAAAATAGACGTGCTTGTAGCATTTTATCTGGCGAAAAGCCGATACCGGGTACAATACTCGCAGGATTAAAGGCTGATTGCTCAACCTCGGCGAAAAAATTCTCAGGATTCCGATTCAGCTCCATCACCCCCACTTCGATGAGTGGAAAATCTTTATGTGGCCATATTTTAGTCAAATCGAAAGGATTATAAGGAATTTTTGAAGCGTCCTTCTCCGGCATAATTTGTACCTTAAGCGTCCACCTTGGATAGTCAGTTCGTTCAATTGCTTCATAAAGGTCTCGTTGGTGTGATTCACGATCTTTACCGATAATTGCTTCGGCCTCTGCATCACTCAAATTCTTGATGCCCTGATGAGACTTGAAGTGAAATTTGACCCAGAAGCGTTCACTTTTAGCATTAATAAAACTAAATGTATGTGAACCAAAACCATGCATCGTGCGATAACTTGCCGGAATACCACGGTCGGACATGACAATTGTAATCTGATGTAATGCTTCTGGAAGTAAAGTCCAGAAGTCCCAATTGTTTTGGGCACTACGCATATTAGTTCGTGGATCGCGTTTAACTGCGTGATTGAGATCGGGAAACTTGAGTGGATCTCGAAGAAAAAAGACCGGTGTGTTATTGCCAACCATATCCCAGTTACCTTCTTCGGTATAGAATTTCACTGCAAAACCTCGAATATCACGCTCCGCATCTGCAGCGCCACGTTCACCCGCAACTGTAGTAAAGCGAGCAAACAATTCCGTTCTTTTGCCAATCTGCGAAAAAATTTTAGCGCGTGTATATTGGGTAATGTCATGCGTCACCGTAAAGGTACCATAAGCTCCGCTCCCTTTGGCATGCATACGCCGCTCGGGAATCACCTCACGATCAAAATGGGCAAGCTTCTCTAATAACCATACGTCTTGTAACAAAACCGGACCGCGAGGACCAGCAGTCATGGTGTTTTGGTTATCTACAACTGGACAACCAAAAGCAGTAGTGAGTTTTTTGTTGTCGGTCATAATGCTCCTCTATCGTATTAGTTAGTGTTGGTTTCGGTAACTGCCAGAGAGTATTGCTTTTACCATTCATAAAAACAATGGCTCTAGACTAGCAGAGATTAATAATATCTGATGAGTTGCCATAGTTCGCTAGCAAGTTCATCAGGTTGTTTTTTCCATCGCCATTCAGATTCTTTTAAATGCAGCTCAAAGTTAACTGACACACCATTAAACTTTGCCAGCCGCCGCTTAGTAAAACTCCAAAATGATTCGATACCATTAATA
>SSFW01000097.1 GCA_008015595.1 Nitrosomonas sp.
AGCTCATACTCATGCCGTAGGCGCCTGCCGACATTACTGCCAATAAGTCATCGGCTTCGAGATAAAGTGCACGATCATGGCCGAGAAAATCACCAGTTTCGCAAACCGGGCCGACCACTTGATAAGTTTGCGCTTGCCCTGCTTTTTTTACGACGGGGATAATGTCGTGATGCGCATCATACAGCGCAGGGCGCATTAAATCATTCATCGCGGCATCGACGATCGCAAAATTACGATGCGGTGCATGTTTGAGATATTCAACTCGTGTCAGCAAAATCCCTGCATTGCCCACCATGGATCGACCAGGCTCAATCAAAATGCGCGGCGAGCGCTGTCCAACACACGCACATAATGCTTGCACATAATCGGCAATGGTTGGTGGATTTTCCTGAGTATACCGAATACCGAGACCTCCCCCGAGATCGAGATGTTCAATAGCAATGCCCTGTTGCGCTAAACGATCGAGTAGCGCCAGCATTTTCTGACTGGCTTCGATAAATGGATCGAGTTCCGTGAGTTGAGAACCAATATGGCAATCAAGCCCCGCTATGTGGACATTGGGAAGCTGTTGCGCCGCACTATAAATTCGTTCGGCATCTGTCATCGGTATCCCAAACTTGTTTTCCTTGAGCCCTGTGGAAATATAAGGATGGGTTTTGGCATCGACATCAGGATTGACACGCAAACTCACGGGCGCGATGCGCTGACACTGTGCCGCAATGTGATTGAGCCGCAATAGTTCCATCTCGGATTCGACATTGAAACATAAAATGTTCGTTTGCAATGCGAGACGGATTTCATCGCTGGATTTTCCCACGCCAGAAAATACGATTTTTCGTGGATCTCCGCCGGCTTTCAAGACGCGTTGTAGTTCTCCACCCGATACGATATCGAAACCACTGCCTAATTTCGCTAATGTTTGCAAAATTGCCAGATTTGAATTGGCTTTGACGGCATAGCAGATCAAATGATCGCGCCCAGCAAAAGCTTGATCAAACGTTTGATAAGCTGCGGTCAATGCTGCCTTGGAATAAACGTAGCAGGGTGTGCCAAATTCCTGAGCAATCGCTGACAATGCGACTGACTCAATCTGCAATTGATCGCTCAAATAATCAAAATACGCAAAACCGCTCATGGCTTGACTTGATCTTCTGGCGTATCTTTTATTTTAGGTGGTGGTTCATCGGGCAGATAAAGCGGACCTTTCAGTCCACATGCGATTAACCCGATGGTCAACAACACGATTAGACAATAGCGATGCACGTGAGTAATCAATAATGAAAAAGAAGCAATATTAACACATGCAAACGAATTACAACGGGTTGCTCGGCTGATCGGTAACGATTAACGTTGTACCGATTCGCCAAGCTGGCGAGTTAACCACTGCATCAACTCAAGCGATAATTGATCACTCAACTGAATCAACGTGGCAACTGCCCCCGCGGCATCAGCCGTAGGCGTTGTCTTTTCAACAGAAAATTTCTGCTGTGATATTAATTGCCGCGTGGCACGCGCGACTAAATTAGCACGTACGCGAATCATGGCCCGACTGCTTTGAGGTTGATCAAACACTTGCGTGAATTCTTCGAGCTCAATATGCAAGGCATAGTCAGATTTAAGCCCTTCGTGACTACTAATGACCCCTTTGCGGGTCAGTTGCGATAAATCGTCTTGAATGCGGCGCGTCAACAGCTTTGCCGGTGCAGTAACCCAGCGACTATGGGCATAATGATAAGTCCGTGCTGGATCGTGATACGCCAAACGATATTGCATAGTAGGGCTTGTCAGCCAAACGGGTGCAGTGATTTCAGTCATCATGATCGATACATCGATCGGGGCAACTTGAACTTCGGAAACCGGCTTTAGACCCAGATCATACAAGGCCAGTGATGTGGGTTTATTGCTGGAAAACGAACAACCAACCAGCAGACTCAAACCAATAATAAGAATTTTCATGAAAACGATTTACGGTGAATGAAACCCCGTTTCACCGGGCCCTGGTGTTGCAATGGGCGCGCCGAATAAAAGGCTTTGTGGGTGCTCTTCAAGTCTTTGCAGTAACCGATTGATATGATGCGTACTCTGCGTGATCGACTCAGTGGCTTCACGTAATTTAGGTAATGAATCAGCAAATGCCTGTACACTTTGCGTCAAACCATCGCTCAATCCGCCCGGTTGGTTGGTCTTAACAATTGTTTGGTTGACTTCAGCCAGCAATTGATGCGTTTGCTTCATGACGCGATTGGCTTCCGCGGATAGCGTAGGCAAAGATTTCAATCCGGGTTGCAATTGCTCAACCAAACTTCCGTAGCGTTGAATCGCTTGCGCTAAATTGGCCAAAATGGCGCTGAATTGCTCCTGATTCTTCTCATTCATCAACGCATTGAGGCGTTTCACGGCCTTATTCGTATTGTTCAGAATGTTTTCAACCGAATCGGAAAGTTTACGGATAAACGAAGCACGCAGTTCAATACGCGCATTGGATGGCAAATAAGTCTCTTCCGGATCACCTTCAGTATTCAATTCAATGTACGCAAGCCCCGTCAATCCCTGATTAGCCAATTGTGCATAAATATTCGTTGGCAATTTAATGTCGCTGTTCACGGCAATGCCAACGAGAATGAAGGTTTGGTCCTGAGTATCAAAGCGAATTTCCTCGACTTTACCAATCGATACCCCTCGGTAACGTACAACCGCTGCTGGATTCAGGCCGGATACCGACCCTGCCTCCGATACCAATAAATAACGATCACGCAGAATATCTTGGTTGCTAAACCAACGAACCGCATAACCCGCCGCAACTCCAAGAATAATCACGAAGATTCCGGCTGCGAGTGCATGAGCACGATTTTCCATTTGTTAATTTAAATTGAGGTAGATCAAATTAATTGAGTCGAGATACGGTCGAGCGCGAATTCAGATGCCAATACGGAAATCATTTTAATTACAATAAGATTTGATAGTTTATCAGTTAATGGCTTTAATCCAGTTTGTTCTTTAGATCGGTCGCTTTATCTTTTAACGTATCCCAGGTTTCTTCTGTGCGGTTTTTCATCTTGCGCTTTAAACATTCGGCTTCGCTTTCAGTGCACGAGGCTTCTTCAGCACGGTTTACCGTTTTTTTGGCTTCACGCTTCAATTCTTTCGATGTGGCTTCTACTTTTTCCGGAACGGTTTCGGTTGCATGTACTGTTGCTAGGGTTAACCCTAGTGTAATTAAAACCACATAGAAAACGAGCTTCATCATAGATCTCCAATAATAGATTGAGTAAGAATACTGCTGTACATTAAGCAAACTGCTAGTGCAACAGATGATTTATTAGAATCGTCTGTTGCAAAATTAGTAGCCTATTTGAACTTAGAAATAAAATGATCAACAGTTGCGCTAATTTGATCCCATTTCTCTTCTGCTTCTTCTTTGACATCTTCCCACAGATCGTCTGCCTTATCCGTCAACTCATCCAAATAAGCTGATAATTCGGCCCGCTTCTCATTCATTTCCGCCATTTGCTCTTCAAATTCTTGTTTCGCTTCCTCTGCAAGATGCTCACCTTTTGCCTTGAGGGTATCGATTTTGGCTTCCCATTCCGTCAGCTGATCAGTAATTTTTTGCAAGTAAGCTTTTTTATCTTCAGGTAACATCGATATCTCCTTTCTCGTTAAGCTTCACAAATAAAAACAGGTTGTTGCAGCTGCATTATTTCCAACCTATGTTAAATTTTTGTGAGCCCCAGCGCAATTAATTCTCAATTGATTTTAATCAGTAGCAAGGGTTTATTACAAAATTTTGGTAATTTCTTATTTGCAAGGCTTGACATAAGCATTTTCTACGGTACTGTATTCAGTGTCATTACACTTACTTTTTTTACAGGTAAAACTATGTTCCTGTCACTTCTGCTATTTTTGTTTACACTGATTGCAATTCTCGTCGCCATTCTCGTTGTTCCTTTTTTGCGACGCCATTTGATCTCACGATTTGTTCTAAAATTCTATAACAAAATCCTCCCACCCATTTCACAAACCGAGCGCGAAGCCCTCGACGCTGGAACCGTTTGGTGGGAAGGAGAATTATTTAGTGGAAAGCCAGATTGGGACAAATTGCTGGCTTACCCTAAACCGGAATTAACGCCTGAGGAAAAAGCATTTCTCGAAGGTCCCGTCGAAGAACTCTGTGTCATGCTGAACGAGTGGCAAATTACGCATGAATTGCAAGATTTACCGCCCCACGTATGGCAATTCATCAAAGACAATGGCTTCTTTGGATTAATCATCCCTAAATCGTACGGTGGTTATGGATTCTCTGCACTTGCCCACTCCGAAGTCGTCATGAAAATCAGCTCTCGCAGTGGTACGGCTGCAGTAACCGTTATGGTCCCGAATTCATTGGGCCCCGCTGAGTTATTGTTACATTATGGTACCGAGGAACAGAAAAACTATTATCTACCCCGTCTCGCCAAAGGCATCGAGGTTCCGTGCTTTGCGTTGACCGGACCGGATGCTGGTTCTGATGCTGGTTCGATTCCTGATTTTGGAATCGTTTGCCGCGGTGAATATAATGGTCAATCCGACGTACTCGGTATGCGAGTAACTTGGGAAAAACGCTACATTACACTCGGCCCGGTTGCGACGCTGCTTGGATTAGCTTTCCGATTACGTGATCCAGATCATTTGTTAGGAGGTGAAGTTGATCTCGGTATTACCCTTGCGTTGATTCCAACGAATACCCCAGGCGTCAATATTGGTCGCCGCCATTTTCCATTGAATGGCGCTTTCCAAAATGGACCGAATTCAGGTAAAGATGTTTTCATTCCCATGGAATGGATCATTGGTGGTCAAGAGCGGGTCGGTCAAGGATGGCGCATGTTAATGAACAGCTTGGCAGCAGGTCGTTCGATTTCATTACCCGCCACCAGTACCGGTGCTGCTAAATTAGCTGCGCGCACCAGCGGGGCTTATGGACGAGTACGCGTACAATTTAAGACGCCAGTTGGCTTCTTCGAAGGGGTAGAAGAAGCGCTCGCACGTATTGCCGGTAATACTTATATGATGGATGCTGCTCGTATCATGACAGCCGGAGCGGTTGATCTCGGTGAGAAACCTTCTGTGATCTCAGCAATCGTCAAATACCACCTGACGGAACGCAGCCGGCAAGCGATCAACGACGCCATGGATATTCATGGCGGCAAAGGGATTTGCATGGGACCGAGCAATTACCTGGCACGGACCTATCAACAAATCCCAGTGGGTATTACCGTTGAAGGTGCAAATATTTTGACGCGCACTATGATCATCTTTGGTCAAGGCGCGATCCGCGGTCATCCTTATGTGCTACAAGAAATCAATGCAGCCCATCTCGCAGATAAAAAGAAAGGGTTAATCGCTTTTGATCATGCGTTGGCGGGCCATGTGATTTTCAGCATTCGCAATATTTATCGTAGCTTGCTGCTCGGTATCGGGGGTAAGTATCTAAAAAACCACCCGGATAGTGCGCTAGCCGATACCATTCCGTATTATCAGCAGCTAACTCGCTTTTCAGCAGCTTTTGCACTATTAACTGATATCGCAATGATAACGCTGGGTGGCTCGCTCAAACGCAGAGAACGACTGTCAGCTAGGCTAGGCGATATCTTAAGCATGCTTTATTTATGTTCAGCCACTTTGAAGAAATTTGAAAATGACGGTCAACCTGCCGCCGACTTACCGTTGTTACACTGGTCGATTCAAGATGCGCTATATCGAACCCAACAAGCATTCGATGAGTTCTTACGTAATTTTCCCGGCCATTTTCTTATTCGGATTTGGCTCAGATGGCAAGTTTTCCCGCTTGGCAAACGCTGCTCACCACCATCAGACGAGCTATCACATCGCATTGCTCGCCTCATCCTCGAACCGGGTGAAGTTCGTGAGCGCTTAACAGCGGGTATTTATGTTCCCACCGATGACAATGAACCGCTAGCGCAACTTGAACAAGCATTATCTTGTGCGATCAATTGCGAACCGATTGAAGCAAGATTACGTGCCGCAACGAAAGAGGGGCAATTGACTGCTAAAGGAGACGGCAAGATCGCACAAGCCGTGGCGCTCAATTTAATCAGCGCTGAAGAAGCCGCTTTACTCGACAAAATGAAAATTCTGCGCCGCCAGGTCATTATGGTTGATGACTTTACACCGAGTTTTGATTGATAGATCACGACTCATAACAATCATAATAGGAAAATGAAGTGTGAATGCAGATCAATACATGAGTAAAGATGTCATCCCCATTGATGCAGCCCAAACGTTGGATGGTTTATTTAGCGAACGGGTAACACGCTCGCCGCAAAAAATCGCATATCGTGATTACGATACGGTTACCGAGCAATGGCGAGATTACAGTTGGGCTGAGATGGCACGGGGAGTTGCTCGCTGGCAGGCAGCACTTGCACGAGAGGAGCTATCGCCAGGCGATCGCGTGGCCATCATGTGCCGTAATTGTCCGCAGTGGGTCATCTTTGAGCAAGCCGCGCTTGGGTTAGGATTAGTTGTTGTACCCTTATATACCGAGGATCGCGCTGAAAATGCAGCTTACTGCATTGAAAATGCTGGGGTCAAGCTACTGATTATTGAAAAACCTTCACAATGGGAGGCTTTTCTACCGATTCAGTCGCAACTGAATTCGTTGTTACGGATTGTGATGATCACGACCGCGAATGGCACCGCAGCAACACACCACGATCCACGTGTTGTTGCGCTCGATCAATGGCTGCCTGAGCACGGTGAACAGATGTTACATATCAATACCAACCCGGATGCGTTGGCTACGATCATCTATACTTCCGGAACCACTGGTCGACCTAAAGGGGTGATGCTGAGTCACGATAACATTTTATCGAATACTTTTGCTTCAACTCAAGCGGTCGATGTGCTTCCGAATGATTTATTCCTTTCCTTTCTCCCACTCTCGCATACTTTTGAGCGGACATCGGGTTATTATGTCCCAATGATGTGCGGTGCTACGGTCGCCTATGCCCGCTCCATTCAGCAGTTACAAGAAGACTTACTGACGATTCGCCCAACCGTGCTCGTTTCAGTGCCACGGATTTATGAGCGGGTTTATGCAGGCCTGAGAACCAAACTCTCAGAAGGCCCAACACTAGCACGAAAACTCTTTTACCTTGCTGTATCGGTTGGGTATAGCCGCTTTGAGCAGCAGCAAGGTCGCGATACCTGGCATTTCTCTCATTTACTATGGCCAATTCTTGAGAAACTGATTGCACGCAAGCTCATGGATAAACTTGGTGGTCGGTTGCGTATTGCCATAAGCGGTGGCGCTGCGTTATCACCGGAGATATCACGCATTTTTATTGGATTAGGACTTCCCATATTGCAAGGGTATGGTATGACGGAAAGCAGTCCCGTGGTTTGCGTCAACCGGCTTGATGACAATCTACCCGCAAGTATTGGTCGAACCATTCCCGGGGTTGAAGTCAAATTGGGCGAAAATAATGCGCTGCTGATTCGTGGCCCAAATGTCATGCTGGGTTATTGGAATAACCCAGAAGCAACTCGAGCCGTAATTTCTGAAGATGGCTGGCTTAATTCAGGTGATATCGCAAAAATTGATGAGCAAGGCAGAGTAACGATTACTGGTCGATTAAAAGACATCATCGTAACCTCCACGGGAGAGAAGGTTCCGCCTGCTGATATGGAAGCGGCCATCTTGCGTGACCCCATCTTCGAACAAGTCATGGTGGTAGGCGAAGGCCGTTCTTATCTCGGCGCGTTAGTTGTATTAAGTCAGCGAGGATTGCAAACCCTTGCCGAATTGTGTCACTTACCGCCTGATCCTCACCAATTGATTAACCAGGAATCAGTAGACAAAATACTACTCGATCGCATTGCGCAGCAAATCCATGAATTTCCAGGCTATGCCAAAATTTTCAAGGTTGCGTTAATCCCTGAACCTTGGAGTGTTGCCAATGAAATGCTAACACCCACGTTAAAATTAAAACGTTCTAAAATCGCACAACGCTATCAAGCTGAAATTGAGAATCTCTATGCTAAACGCTAAGTAATCAACCAATCGCTTCTACTTCACTATGCAAACCACCTCGATAGCCAGCGACCCATCATTGCATGTATCACTACCCGAACATCAACCGGTATTACGCATGGTGCCGATGCCAGCTGACACCAATTACGCCGGTGATATCTTTGGAGGATGGATCATGGCGCAAGTGGATATTGCTGGAAGTATCCCTGCGCTCCGGCGTGCCCGTGGAAGAGTTGCGACGGTTGCGGTTAACTCTTTCGTATTCAAGCAACCCGTATTGGTCGGCGATTTAGTCAGTTTTTACGCGGAGATTATTAAAATAGGTCGGACATCGATTACCGTTGATGTCGCAGTTTATGCCCAACGCGGCGTGCGAGAGGGCGGGGAAGAGATTTGTATCAATGTAACAGAAGCTGTACTCACCTATGTCGCCATTGATACCCATCGACGACCACGCCCCGTTCCATCGGAATCCGATTAACCGGCTGCAAAAACACGTCTCTCCCGAAATTAACCTTAAATAACCTATCTTTGGTTTTAGCGCTAGACTAGCGAATACAATCTGTTAGGCTTGCGTTATTTCCAATATTGCACGTACTCATGTCCGACCACCCTGCTGATAACGCCACTATAAATAGACTGTGCGACGACCTGATCATTCGCTGGAGCGAAGCAGGTCAGGAAAAATCTGCTCGCTGGCAAAGTGAAAAAAGCTTGCAACCACCGCAACAGGTAAAGGTCATTGACGATCGTATGCCTGCTGATAATGCTTACCGCTTGGCGTGTGAAGGCACAGCATTACTATGGCGCAGCGATTTTCAAAATGCCAAGCAGTTGCTCCAAGCCATGGCTCGCCGCATTGACAAGAAAAGATCTACATCGAAGCATCTACCAGCCGAATTGTCAGTCGCCGATACTTTTCACCGTTATCGCCTGATGCAATCACAACGTGCGCAAATACTCGATAAATTACTCATCCCGTTTGAAGCAGATCATACTATCGCGTTACCTCGTGCACCAGATATTCGCCATGCCTGCTTGGAAGCATACGGCCCCCGTAATGAACCGTATGTTGCTTCACTACGCGAACAGTTAGGTTTAATTGGCGCACACGAGTGGGGCAAGAAGGTGATCAATATCCCCGTACTCGTCATCACCATTCATCCACATTATGGGGTATTTTCCCCAGTTCGCAACGAGTATATTCAGCTCATCGCCCAAACGGCGCTACCTAAAATACTAACCATGCAGTCAATCGCATTCGATATTGGTACTGGCACCGGCGTATTGGCTGTGATATTAGCGCAACGGGGTGTTCAACGCATTGTTGCAACCGACCATGATCCACGCGCGCTCGATTGCGCACGCGACAATCTGTTACGTTTGGGTTTTATTGAAAAACTCGAATTGCTGCAAACCGACCTTTTTCCACAGGGGCAGGCAGCATTGATTGTCTGCAATCCACCGTGGATACCAGCTCGACCCGCTTCTCCCATGGAACACGCCATATTCGACCCAGAAAATCGCATGCTGCGAGGATTCTTACAAGGTCTGCGCGATCATCTTCTTCCAGGAGGTGAAGGTTGGCTGATCCTATCAGATATTGCCGAACACCTGGGATTGCGTAGCCGTGCAGAACTACTACACATGATCGATACTGCAGGCCTAAAGATCATATCGAAATCCGACGTCAAACCTCATCATCCTCGGGTCTCCGATACCAGTGATCCACTGCACACAGCCCGCACAAGAGAATTGACATCCTTATGGCAACTTGCCACAAAATAACCACAACACCTACAATTCCGTATATTTTTTAGCGCTTCCCTTAGATTTATCCACTGGATATTTCAAGGCATTTTTCTCCAGCTTCTCTAATACAATCTGTTTCACGTCTAAACCATATTTTTCCGACAGCAGCAAAGCAAATGTAAACACATCAGCCAATTCCTCTTTTACGCTCTCGATATTCGCCTGCTCCGGTGTTTTCCACAGAAAAACTTCCAATAATTCTGCTGCCTCTATATTCAGCGCTAGTGCCAAATCTTTCGCGTTATGAAACTGTGCCCAATCACGCTCATCGCGAAATTTTAGCAAAATCTCGGTAAGTTGCTGGATGTCGTTCACAGAAAAGAACCTTTAATAGTGATAACGAAGTTGTGCGATGAACAAATCAGTACTCAAAATTTTATAAACTATTCTATGTTCATTATCAATCCGCCTTGACCAATAACCAGCTAACCCGTGTTTTAGCGGCTCTGGTTTGCCAATCCCTTCAAAAGGTTTTTGCTGAATTGCCTTGATTAAACCATGAATTCTTTTTACTGTGGATTTATCAGTTTTTTGCCGGTAAAGATAATCTTCCCAAGCCTGAGTAGAAAAAATCAGGTTCATTCAGCCAATTGCCGAACAGTGCCTTTTCCAGCTTCCAGTTCAGCAATAGATTCCAACAATCGCCGTGCGTTAGCAGGAGAACGGAGCAAATACACGGTTTCTTCCATCGCTTGATAATCCTCTAACGATATCATGACAACCGACGCTTCTCGCTTACGAGTAATAATAACAGGAGAATGATCGTTGCAAACCCTTTCCATTGTTTTAGCTAAATTAGCACGTGCTGTTGTATAACTAATCGCATCCATGACAAATACCTCTACTGGTACAGAATTAAGTACAATCAGTTTAACACGCATACTTGATGGGTCAACTTTAATACTTTTAACCTCTAACTGATACTATTCGCCAGCTTATTATGTTCTTCCCACTTCTTTATGTTCGCAAAATTATTCAGCACTCCCTCAACTGGTGCTACTGATCGATACAAATTTATTGTTTTCATCGAATACCAATTCAAACGTACCGTATACACCATGACTTTGCACCACCGAGCGCAGCACATTGGCTGGAAAATGCACAATGCGGCCGTCAGTAGTTTCAGCCGCAACGGTATCGACAACCCCTTGGTAATAAAGCTCAAGTTGATACGCTGGGATTTTCAGCACGACTCGTACGCGTTGATGCATGCAATGACCTCAAAATACCATTAAAACTTTTCACCATTTTCCAGATAGCGCCACTGGCCTTCGGGCAAATTGCCTAGCCTTACTTTACCAATGCGCACTCGTTTCAAACCGGTTACTTTAAGACCAACCAGTTCACACATACGGCGAATTTGACGTTTTTTTCCCTCATTCAAAATGAAACACAATTGATCGCGGTTTTGCCAGCTCACCTGTGCTGGTTTTAGGGCCTGCCCATCCAAACTCAAACCATGATTCAGCAATGCGAGTTTAGCAACCGGCAGCACACCTTCAACTCGCACCAAATATTCCTTTTCGATGCGTGAATTCTCACCGATCATTTGCTTGGCGATGCGACCATCTTGCGTTAATACCAGTAAACCTTGCGAATCGATATCAAGGCGACCGGCAGGGGCCAGTTTTTTTAAGTGCCACGGCTGAAATCGCTTAGCCGGTTGCATTGCTTGCTTGGGTGAAAACAGATTTTCCGGCTTGATCAGCGTCACGGCTGGTTGATAACCCGGTTCCGGCTGCCCAGACACATAACCGATCGGCTTGTTGAGCAGAATCGTCACTAAATCGGTCTGTTGCGCTTGTGCTGCTTTATTCAAGGCAATTTTCTGTGTCGGAAATATTTTGATGCCAAGTTCGGAGATACGCTCGCCATCGACAAATACCCAACCAAGCTCGATAAAACGATCAGCTTCGCGGCGCGAGCAGATGCCTCGTTCCGACATCAATTTGGATAAACGGATTTTTTCCATGGCGAGGAATGATAAGTTAGATGTACCCGCATTATAAAGGTAATCACTTGAGCTTTTTCACTCCATCTCGAGGATCATTTATTGAAACGATCGAATCAATACTACCCCTCTGAATAAGACTAATCAGTATTTTGTACTTCATAAAATAACCTATCTTTTGTTTTTTCTCGAGCCATCGTTGTTTTATTTTATCGGTTAAGCTGACACCTTCCCAGATAAAATCAACCACCATGAAAACGCTCTTACTGTTTGCTTGTATCTATATCTTATTGATCGCGCCTACAGGATTTTTGATGGGTCAATTGTTTTTTGGCCATTTCTCGATTGCAGCTTCGCTTGCTGGCAGTGGAGGATTAATTTGTGCCTTCGCAGGATTTGGTGTAATAGGCGGGGCTATTAAAGCAAGATCGATCGCGTTTTGGTCGGGTCTATTCGCATTGATCGGCGTGGCATTCGATGCAGCAGATTACTATCTGAATTATGCGATTCCTGGAAATTACTATGCTTGGGGATTAATTGGCCCCTATTGTTGTGCAATCATTTTTGTCGCTTATGTGAGTCGCTCGCTCATGGTTGTAAAATGAAGAAATTCCTAAAAACCAACTGCCCCATCATCGGCGATGGGGCAGTTATGCATGTCTATGCATTTATACAACAAGATTAACTTGCTAAGTTAATCTTAACGCTATTATTTCTTACCTTTGCCATGATCATCGTCTTTGTCGTGTTTATGATCTTTGTCGCCAAAATATTTCAAGGTTTTCTTCCACGCATTTTGAGCAACGACACGACCCACTTTACGTGCTTCAAGATCGCCATCGATAAAATGTATCCCACCAAACCGTCTCGAAATACCCGCTTCATCGGCTGCATCACTAAATGTCGCCCAGAACAAAACGAGATCGCTGGCTGGGACGACACCTGGTTCAACCCGGGATGATCTAGCCGGCACAACGACGCTATGCCCAAAATTGTCGCTTTTGGTAAATAATTTGAGTGTTTCTGCACCAGCTGCGCTGAAAATACTGTGCCCTGAGAAATACTCTGGGAATGGCGGCGTAACAACACTATCAGCTTGATAAGGTTTCCAGTCTGCACCATCGATCAACCCTTGCCAAGATGGAATCTGTTGCCCAGAAAAAAGGAAGTGAATTGCCGTGACAGGCCGTACATAATCAAAATGCCGCTTTGCGTCCCAAGAAACAATGCTGGCATCAAAAATGGCATTGGTTAGTGCAAAAAACATTTTTACATCTTGATCAAGGTTATGGCGATCACGTTTTGAGACAAATGTTGCAAACAAGGTCCAGTGCCCAGGTGGCAATTCAGAAAGCGGACCATCAGCCCAATATTCAGCAATGACTTTCTTTTCATCGGTTAAATGTGCTGCATAATCCACCACTTGTTGTGCTTGCTCACGATAGCGTGCGGGCTCGGTATGATAATTAGCCGGGGCTGGAATTTTCTTACGATATTCGTCACCCGATTTAAGCGCATAAGGTTCTACAAGTCCCCAGTGCGGGGTAATAAAGCTCTGCATATTGGAACCAACCTGCAACGGTTGCCAATGATTGGGGTCAACAATGGAAGAAGGCGAATTGACAGGCGCATAGCCTGTATAATCACTATAAGGAGCGCC
>SSFW01000061.1 GCA_008015595.1 Nitrosomonas sp.
AATTAGATTATTGGATGGGAGTTGTTTGTAAGGGGGATCTAGGAGATTTTGACTTGCTCGCCCTTTTTGTGTTAATCGCTCTTCTATTATAAATAATACGAGTTCTGGTTGAACTGGCTGGTCTTGTGAGCGCGGCAATTGCGCTATTAAACAAGGCGGGCACGATAATTGAGCTCGATCAGGTCAAGGTTCGCTATCTTGGAAAAGAAGGCGAGTTGACGAAATTGCTTAAAGGGTTGAGCAAACTTTCGCAGGATGAACGTCCCGCAGCGGGTAATCGAATTAATCAGGGGAAAAAACAAGTAGAAGAAGCGCTCAATCAGCGAAGGGCAATACTATTAGAAAATGAGGTACAGATACGATTAGCAGCAGACAATATTGATGTTACTTTGCCTGGTCGAGGTTTGTCGAGGGGTGGATTGCATCCTGTCTCGATTGTGCTGGAACGTATTGAGCGGCTGTTTCGATCGATTGGTTTCTCTGTCGCATCTGGGCCAGAGATTGAGACCGATTTTTATAATTTTACCGCACTAAATATTCCACAGAATCATCCAGCAAGAGCGATGCACGACACATTTTATGTAGAAAATGGTGATCTGTTGCGGACGCATACATCACCGGTTCAAATCCGTTTTATGGCCGAGCATAAACCTCCATTGAAGGTAATTGCACCTGGTCGTGTTTATCGATGCGATTCAGATGTTACTCATACTCCGATGTTTCACCAGGTTGAAGGATTTTGGGTGGATGAAGAAGTGAATTTCTCTGCTTTAAAGGGAATCTTAATGACTTTTATGCAGAATTTCTTTGAGCGTGAAGATTTGAAAGTACGTTTTAGACCTTCTTTTTTCCCATTTACTGAACCCTCCGCAGAGATGGATATTAGCTGTGTCATGTGCAATGGTTCTGGTTGCAGAGTTTGTAGCCATACCGGCTGGTTGGAAGTATTAGGCTGTGGAATGGTTCATCCAAATGTACTCAAGTATGTCAATATTGATAGCGAGAAATATACAGCTTTTGCGTTTGGGGTAGGCGTGGAAAGATTAACGATGCTGCGCTATGGAGTCAGTGATTTACGGTTGTTCTTTGAAAATGATTTACGTTTTTTAGCGCAATTTAATTAAATTTTGTAGGTTTCTCTCATCATGAGATTTTCAGAAAATTGGCTGCGAAGCCTTGTTAATCCCCCTTATTCTAGAGATCAATTAGTTCATACACTTACCATGGCAGGTGTTGAAGTGGAATCTGTGGATGAGGTTGCGTCTGCATTTGATAATGTAGTTGTAGCTGAGGTCATTTCGGTTCAAAAACATCCCGATGCAGACCGACTAACAATTTGTAATGTTGATGTAGGGCTAGCCAACAATACATTACTTCAAATCGTTTGTGGTGCAGCAAATGTATCTGAAAGTATCAAGGTTCCCTGTGCTTTGGTGGGCGCATGTCTGCCTGGTGGAATCGTCATCAAGCAAAGCAAATTAAGGGGAGTGGAGTCATTTGGGATGCTGTGTTCGGCGCAAGAGCTAGGACTTGGTGAAAAAAAGGAAGGATTACTCGTTTTGCCAGGGGATGCGCCTGTAGGCATGAATTTTCGCGACTATTATCAGCTTGAGGATCGTATCTTTACGCTTAAATTAACGCCTAATCGTGCTGATTGCTTAAGTCTAAATGGCATCGCACGCGAGGTGGCTGCGATCACCGATACGTTATTGCATGTTCCTGAGTATGAATTGGCTAGGGATGGTTGTGTAGACCGTTTGACGGTCAATGTGGAAGTGCCTGATGCTTGCCCGCTATATTGTGGTCGTATTATTCGAAATGTTACGCCAGCGACTCCTACTCCTTTATGGATGGTTCATCGGTTAGAACGAAGTGGGATTCGTGCTATCAATATCGTGGTGGACATTCTTAATTATGTGATGTTAGAAATGGGTCAGCCGATGCATGGTTTTGATTTAGCTAAAATTTCAGACCAATTATTGGGAAAAGTAGTTGTTCGTTTTGCGCATTCCGATGAAACACTCAAACTTATTAATGGAGAGAATCTTGAGCTGAAATCGGATATGCTGGTAATTGCAGATACCAACCGGGCAGTTGCATTAGCTGGAATAATGGGTGGACTGGAAACGAGTATTCAGAATGAAACTACTGATGTATTTCTAGAAAGTGCCTATTTTTCTCCTCACGTAATCAGTGGAAAATCATTCAAACTAGGATTTAATACCGATTCAGCATACCGCTTTGAACGAGGAGTTGATTTTGCATCAACCCGAAAAGCCTTGGAAAGGGCAACTCAACTAATTTTAGAATTAATGGATGATGCAGTAGCGGGGCCAATAACGCAAGTTGAAAGCTCATTACCACAACGAAGTCCGGTTATGGTGCGACTTTCAAAAATACAGCAAGTCTTAGGAATCAATTTAAATAGCAATCAGATTGCCAGTATTTTAGAACGATTGAGATTCAGCTTTAGTGAAGATAAGGGCATTTTTCATATATCGCCCCCGTCTTATCGTTTTGATTTAGCGATTGAAGTGGATTTTATCGAGGAAGTCGCTCGTATATACGGATATGATCGTATTCCAATCAGCTTACCAAAGACGACAGTGTCGATGCTTCCTGATTCAGAATTGGGAAGGCTCTCACCCTCTCAGCTTAGGAATATGCTGGTTTTGCGTGATTATCAGGAAGTTATTAACTATGCATTTGTAGATCCTCAATGGGAGCTCGATTTTTCTAAAGATTGCATCCCTATTGCTTTAAAGAACCCTATTGCCAGTCAAATGAGTGTCATGCGGACTACATTGATAGGAGGGCTAATTGCCAACTTGCAGTTCAATATCAGTCGCAAGCAATCTAGAGTGAGATTATTTGAAATTGGATGCTGTTTTTTACGTGGTGCAGGAGATAATTATCAACAAATCGAAAAAATTGCTGGAATTTGCTATGGAGATACCCTCGAAGAACAGTGGGGAGTGACATCGCGAAATGTAGATTATTTTGATATTAAAATGGATATCGAATCAGTGTATTTGCCACAAAAGGTAACTTTTAATAAGTGTGAGCATCATGCACTACATCCTGGAAAATCAGCACAGATTATCATTGATAACCACGTAGTGGGGTGGCTTGGAGAGTTACATCCACGCTTACAAACTCAATATGATTTACCTCGGCCTGTAATTTTATTCGAGTTGAGTTTGGATTCTCTGGATAGAAAGCATTTATCTAAGGCTAAGGTTCTTTCTAAATTTCCACCTGTTTATCGTGATATTGCGATTGTTATCTCTGAACATGTGACGAATGATCAATTACTTAAAACAATGAAAGATGAGCAACTTCATATTGTCAAAGATATTTATCTTTTTGATTATTACAGCGGAAAATCGCTAGAGCAAGGTAAGAAAAGTTATGCATATCGGATTTTATTGCAAGATAACGAGAAAACCTTAACTGATCAAGAAGTGGAAGTGGCAATCTTAAAACTAATCAGTGTGCTGCAAGCTAAATATGATGCAAAGCTTAGAGTGTAATTTCTTCGCTTCGATAGTAAAATATTCTCTATCGTATTTTGATTGATTAAAAGTGTTGTTGAGTTAAGAATGAGTTTAGGCTATCAATCGCAAGTAACATAAAATCCTTGTTCAAGTTTTCGAACTGAATCTCTGCATATAAAAAAAGAGTCAAATTCTAATAGCAATAAAGCAGTCTATCGAAGCGTTGTTTTGTTTCTAAAAACCTAAAACTTTGGGTAAATGCTGGATATAGGTTGTGTATTCGTGTGATTTAAATTTAATGAGGGAGATATGGCATTAACAAAAGCAGAATTAACTGATTTGTTGTTTGAAAGTGTAGGACTTAATAAACGCGAGGCAAAAGAAGTCGTTGAATCTTTTTATGAGGAATTAAGTCTTGCCCTTCAGAAAGGAGAGGGAGTTAAGTTATCAGGATTTGGTAATTTTCAGTTGCGTACTAAACCCTGTCGGCCCGGTAGAAATCCTAAAACAGGTGAAGAGATTCCTATTTCAGCGAGGCGAGTCGTTACCTTCCATGCAAGTCAAAAATTAAAATCGATGGTAGAGTTTAACTATCATAGAAAAAATGGAGCGAGACAGCCGTAGTTATCCTCCTATCCCAGCAAAGCGCTATTTCACAATTGGAGAAGTGAGTGAGTTGTGTGGTGTTAAGCCCCATGTTCTGCGCTATTGGGAGCAAGAATTTATTCAACTCAGATCAATTAGAAGGCGTGGTAACAGACGTTACTATCAACATCATGAAGTGTTGCTAATTCGTCGCATTCATGAATTATTATATGGACAAGGTTTTTCTATTAGTGGAGCAAGAACCCGTTTATCTAATGATGGTGGTCTTGAATCAGGTTTGATTGAAGACCCGTCTCAAACAATTACAGCATATTCAACTGAAGAACTGTTGTATATCCGCAAAGAAATTAAGGCGATCATCTCTTTATTGCGGTCTTAAGCGATATTCAATCGCTAATCTAAAACTTTGTTTGCTATAATTTGGAAAGAGAAAAGACGGGGCGTAGCGCAGCCTGGTAGCGTACTTGCATGGGGTGCAAGTGGTCGGAGGTTCAAATCCTCTCGCCCCGACCAAGGCGTTGTATAATATTATTATCATAATGAATTAAATCTCAAATGCGCATATTGCTTAGTAACGATGATGGATACTTTGCACCCGGTCTTGCGCATCTTGCCAATGCTCTCTCGACAATTGCTGAAATTGTAGTTGTTGCACCTGAAAGAGATCGTAGTGGTTCAAGTAACTCTTTAACGCTTGATCGCCCACTTAAATTGCATAAATCACCCAACGGTTTTTATTTTGTGAACGGTACACCAACCGATTGCGTCCATTTGGCTGTAACGGGAATGCTCGATTACTTACCGGATATGATAGTGTCGGGGATCAATGATGGCGCTAATATGGGTGATGATACAATTTACTCCGGAACAGTTGCCGCAGCGACTGAAGGGTTCTTGTTCGGAATACCTTCCATCGCTGTGTCATTAGTAAATCGATCCGAGTGTAATTTTGCTACTGCTGCCCAAGTTGCATTAGAAATGGTCAAGCGGTTTATGGAGAAAAGAGTTCATGTGCCTGTTTTATTAAATATCAATGTTCCTGATGTACCATTGAGTCGATTAGCCGGCATGGAGGTTACTCGTTTAGGCCGTCGCCATAAAGCAGAGCCAGTTATTAAATCTACAAACCCGAGAGGGGAAACCATTTATTGGGTTGGAGCAGCTGGTATTGCACAGGATGCGGGTGAAGGGACTGATTTTTTTGCAGTTCAAAATAATAAAATATCAATTACTCCCTTGCAAATTGACCTTACACGATATGACCAGATAGGCTATTTAAAAGATTGGTTAGATTTATCGGATTGAGTGAGTCTTGTTGAAATAAATTGATTGAAAAGGGGTAGAGAGTGGATGCTCATCATCATGGCATAGGCATGACTTCACAGCGTACTCGAGCGAGAATGGTTGAACGATTACGTGAGCAAGGTATTACAGATGAAATGGTACTCGCAGTAATGAACACGATTCCTCGCCATCTTTTTGTAGAAGAAGCGTTGGCATCAAGAGCTTATGAAGATGTTTCATTACCGATTAATTTTGGACAAACGATTTCGAGCCCTTGGATTGTTGCTAGAATGACTGAGCTGCTCCGAGGAAATCATAATTTAAATAAAGTGCTTGAAATTGGAACAGGGTGTGGTTACCAAACGGCTGTATTAGCGAAGTTAGCCAAGGAAGTATATTCGATAGAGCGTATAGGCCCACTGCTGACGAGAACGCGTATCCGATTGCGAGAGCTAAGAATAACCAATATTAGCCTTAAACATGCAGATGGATTGTTAGGTTTGCCTGATGTAGGGCCTTTTGATGCAATTATTATGACAGCAGTAACGACTCAAATACCTGAATTACTATTAGAACAATTAACTGTGGGGGGGAGGATGGTTTACCCAAAAGGTATTTCAAAACAATTCTTGTGCGTAATTGAACATACGTCCCAAGGTTTTATTGAAACCATACTTGATGAAGTAAAGTTTGTGCCAATTTTATCTGGTGTAGTAAATAGATAGATGATAGTAGGGGAGGGTTATCTGGGATGTTCAGTCAATTGATAAAGGAAAGAATCGTGTCCGGTGCATCAACAAAAATGTGTTTTGGCCTAAATGTTAACCGATATATTCTGGTTACTGATATCTATCAAGTCTTATTACTGTTACTGATGTGTTGGGTCGTTACAGGCTGTGTATCACCTAACACTGCACCGATCGTTGAATCTCAGCAAAATCCAACACGTGTACCATCTCCTGAAGTGGTTAAACCGAGAATACAGAATAAGCAACTCTACGTGGTTCAGAGAGGGGATACGTTATACGGAATTGCACTGAAACATGGCGTTGATTATAAGGAATTAGTTCAATGGAATGGAATTGCCGACCCTAATACATTGAAAGTTGGTCAAGAAATTGACTTGCTAGTCCCTTCACGCCAATCAAAAGTTGCTGAAATAGCGCCAGAAGATCAATCTGCGCAACCAACATTATTTGCGTTGCCGCAATCGGCAGCTCCAGTAGAGGTCAATTCAATTAAGCCACTACAGACAGAACCTGTTAGTCCGTCACCTGGAGCAATGGTCATTGCAGAGCCTAAGAGTATTAAGCTACCTTACGCTGAATCATCTGCGGCTAAACCAGATTTAGAAGTAAGTCAATCTACTAAGAATCAGCCTGCTGCTATTTTGCCTCCGCCTAACAAAATAGAGAAACCAAGTGATGTAGAGAAGCCTACAAAAGCTCAACCAGAAATTGCGCTACCCAAAAATAATAACAACAGTATCAAGTGGAGCTGGCCAACCAATGGAAAAGTTTTGAGCAAATATACTGAAAGAACAAAAGGGGTTAGTATTTCTGGGAATACAGGACAATCGGTATTGGCCTCGGCGGATGGCACTGTTGTTTATAGTGGAAATAGTTTACGCGGCTATGGAAATTTAATCATTGTGAAGCACAATGATATTTATTTAAGTGCATATGGGCATAACAGCAAAATTTTGGTCCGTGAAGGAGAAACCGTGTCAAAGGGGCAAAAAATAGCTGAAATGGGCAACACCGATAGCGAAACGGTAAAGCTTCATTTCGAGATTAGAGAACGAGGCAAGCCCGTTGACCCACTCAAATTTTTGTCAAATTAGCACTTAGAATGATTATATGATTGGGAGTCATCAACCTTTGCATTTGGTATGAGCCTGCCTAGCTAGAGATTACTTCTGAAAGATGGAAATAGCGCTTCTTGCCAGATTTTTAGTTTTTTTTCATAGGGTATGGAAGCATTAGCGGGACTTGTTGAGGGAAGTCTGATGAATTGTTTTGGACTTCCGCTGATTGTTTTAGCAACATAACGATTAAAGCAATTTTCTGCTTTGCTTCCATTAAAACATACCTTTGAAATCAGGTGATGTTGCTGCAAGAAGTGCTGAAGGTTATTTACAGTTTGTGAATTGGGTAAAATATTTGAATCAAGGCTACCAACGCGCTTGCATGATCTCAGGACATCCCAGAGTGCAATATGAGCTGATTTAAGTTTTTGGACCCTCGTTTCATAGGATGAATTTAATTCGAACTGAAGCAACTCAGCCATTATTTTCCAGAATACATTTTGTTTATGTGCATAATATTTGCCTGCCATCAGTGATGCATTTCCTGGCATACTTCCTAAAATTAGAACGCTAGCATGGTGATCTGCGATGGGTTCAAAACTGAAAATATAAGTCATTTAAGTATTAGCGTACTAATGGATATTTCCTGGTAGTTTCAGCGCTATCACTGGATCTGCTGGTTAGTGTTCATTATTTTTATCTGAGTATTCAGGAACCCATTTTGCTAAAGCCATCCGAACCTCGGTGTCTGATAACGCGGGCTGTTCGATGAGCCATGTAATGAATGAAGTTAGCCATCGCTCGTCTACTGGATGGGACAGCGTAATGCGAAGTTTTTCGTGCTGAGTTGGTAGGGTGCTCTCATTCTCAGTTATTAATTCTTCATGAAGCTTTTCACCCGATCGTAAACCCGTATAAGTAATTTTAATTTCTTCTTCACTGAATCCAGATAGTCGAATCATATCTTTAGCAAGGTCAACGATTCTAATAGGATTGCCCATATCCATAACAAAAATTTCTCCCCCCCCTTTTATTCCACCCATAGAACCGGCTTGAAGAACGAGTTGTGCTGCTTCTTGAATTGACATGAAATAGCGAGAAATATCAGGATGAGTGACTGTAATAGGTCCCCCTCTCGCAATTTGCTCACGAAACTTAGGTATTACGCTACCCGTGCTACCTAGAACGTTACCAAAACGTACAATGACAAAGCGGGTGCTAGGTGAAAAAATGGTATTGGCTTGCATACTCTCTTGAGAGAGAATTGATTGTTGCAATGCTTGGCAAACCATCTCAGCTAATCGCTTGCTCGCGCCCATTACATTGGTAGGGTTAACTGCTTTATCAGTCGATATGAGTACAAATTTAGTGATGTGATGTTTGATCGCTAATTTAGCTAAAATATAGGTACCCAGAACATTATTTTGTAATGCTTGCCAAGTATTTTCTTTTTCCATTAATGGAACATGCTTGTAGGCAGCGGCATGGAAAATAACAGTGGGTTGATACTGTGCAAAAAGCTGCGCTAATCTCGATTCATCTTTGACATCGCCAATGACGAAAGCCATCGCGATATCAGGAAATTTGCTACAAAATTCTTCTTGAATCGAGTAGAGCGCAAATTCATTTAGCTCAAATAAAACTAGTTGTTTCGGTTTGAAGGTGATGATTTGTCTGCAAAGTTCTGATCCAATCGAGCCGCCTGCACCTGTTATGAGTATGGTTTTGTTTGATAACAGGGTATGTAAGCCTTCGGCATCGAGGATAACAGGCTCACGACCGAGTAAATCATCAAGTTCAATATCTCGAATTTGCGAAACAGTCATTTTTCCACTGACTAAATCAGTGTAAGATGGAATCGTCATTGCTTTTACGCCTACTTCCGAGCATATTTCAAGCGCCTGACGGCGTTCATTAGTCTGAGTGGGTGGCATAGCAATGATGATATGCCTAACACTCAACTTCTCTACCCAGTAATCGAGTTCATTGATTTTTCCTAGAACGCGCACACCATGCAATCTTGATCCTTGCTTTTTAGGACTGTCCCCCATTAATCCTACAACCTGCCAATCTGGGCTATGAGCAAGTTCCTTGACGAGGTTTACTGCCATGCTCCCAGTCCCAAGGATAATGACCGTGTTACGTTCGGAGTTTTTGAAGCTATATAAGCGTTGTTCTTTCCAGGATCGATACAGTATTCGACTGCCTCCCATAATGAGCATTAATAGCAAAGGTGCAAGAACGATCACAGCACGAGGAACAACACCGGGTAGCTTCAGCATGAATAAAACAAATGGAACTACCATTGCGCTTAACGTAACAGCCCAAAAGATTCGCTTTAAATCAGGTATGCTGGCGTAACGCCATATACCTCGGTAGAGGCGGAATAAATAAAAGAACGAAGCTTGTAGTGGAACAATCCACAATAAATTTTCTACGAGTGATGCTTGGAAATGGGGGGGGATTTCGAAGTTAAAACGAAATAAGTAAGCCAGCCACCAAGCGATTATGATTGCCAAAAAATCATGAATGAACGCAATCAGGGGGCGTAATTGAAATTTACTTGCGACCATTCTAGTTAACGATTATGGTGAGATTGATGCCGATCGAAAGCATGCATTATAACTAAATAAGCTATTCCCCACATGCTACTTATCCAGCTTTGCTGAGCAAACTCAAATTTTGCAGAGAGTATGGCAGTACCTCCAACGACTAGCATCAATATATAAGCGAGTAAAGCTGTATTACGGTGTCCAAGACCACCTTTGATTAATCGCTGATAATAATGTTCATTATGGGCTTGCCAAATTTTCTTGCCACGAAGTAAACGCTTGATGAACGTCACTGTGGCATCTGCTATAAAGGGTGAGAAGATCAACAATGGCAACCATAATGACCATAGGTTATTTTTCCAACCCAGCAGGCCCAATGTGCCAGCCAAAAATCCCAGAGAGATTGCACCGACATCACCCATAAATATCTTTGCGGGGTAAAAATTGAATCGTAAAAACGCCAATGCTGAAGCCGCGATTGAAAAATTGATGGCGGCGAAATCAATATCTCCAGCTAGTGTCGCTGCGATCCCATAGTAACCAAAACCAATAGCCGTCATTCCCCCTGCAAGTCCGTCAGATCCATCCATGAAGTTATATAAATTTGTTATCCAAATGATACCGAGACCAACCGTAATCACGAATAACCAGCTATGTGTATCCAAGAATAGGTTAACAACCAGCAGCATTGCTGCAATCGTATGGATCGATAATCTTAACCAGACAGGTAAAGGCTTAATATCATCAGCAAAAGATATTGCTGACACAAAAGCTAATCCCATAAATACGGGCACTGAAAAAATATCGACAAACAATAACCCAGTGATGAAGATGGCTCCAATTAAACCCAACCCACCTGTGCGAGGGATCGGTTTAGCATGCAAGGAACGGTCGTTGGGTATATCGATTATATTGAGTGAGTTCCCAAGCCTAATGAGCCAGAAGATCGTCAGATAAGCGATGAAAAAAGTAAGAATGGGTGCGACAAATAATTGAAACGGAAGTCCCAACATCATGTGAACGGGATTATCCTAAAAAGTCAAAAGAAATAGTTCAATCGAGAAAAATAGAATGGTTTAAACCTAAGTTGGAATCAGAATTTGTTAACTAACATTAACGAATATCGAGAAGCCATTTCCTATTAACAGGAAATGGCCATGATTATTTATTAGGGAGATATCTATCCTAGCATTGGATTCTGAGCATAAGTTTGATGTGCGGCTACTTCTGCGCTGCCTCGTTCTACCTTCATACCCAGATCTGCAAGAACGACTTCTAATGCATTTAGACAGAAAGCAACATTCTCAACTCGGCTGGAAGTACCCATCAAACCAAAGCGCCAAATTTTTCCTGCAAAGTCCCCCAGTCCTGCACCGATTTCTAAATTGAAATCAGCCAATAAACGGCGACGTACTTCTTTTTCATCGATACCAACCGGAACATGCACTGCATTCAATTGGGGTAGGCGGTAGGGTTCAGCAACGACGTACTCGATACCCATTGTTTGCAATCCTGCTTTCAATGCTTTGTGATTGCGTTGATGTCTTGCCCATGAATGTTCTAGACTTTCTTCATATAACATCAGTAATGCTTCATGTAAGCCATATAACGCATTGGTCGGTGCGGTGTGGTGATAAGTTCGCGATGAACCCCAGTAGCCTAGGAGTAAATTAATATCCATGAACCAGCTTTGAACTTTGTGTTTACGATTCTTAACTAATTCTACAACACGATCAGAGAAGCTGACTGGCGATAGCCCAGGGGGGCAGGACAAGCATTTCTGACTGCCAGAGTAAACCGCATCGATTCCCCATCCATCAATATAGATGGGAGTTCCACCGAGAGATGTTACTGTGTCCATTATCGTTAGGCAGTTATATCGTTTGGCGATTTCACTGATGGTTTTTGCATCTGATTGAACACCAGTCGATGTTTCTGCGTGAACGAAAGCAACGATTTTAGTGCCAGGGTTTTTCTTCAACGCGTCCTCGACTTTTTGAGGGTCAACCGGTTCTCCCCATTTGTCATCGACAATAATCGCTTCGCCGCCATGACGTGTAACATTTTCAATCATGCGGCCACCAAAAACCCCATTTCTGCAGACGATGACCTTATCGCCTGGCTCAATCATATTTACGAAACACATTTCCATACCAACTGACCCAGGCCCAGAGACCGGGAAAGTTAGTAAATTATTAGTCTGGAAGGCATATCGCATCAGGCTTTTGAGCTCTTCCATCATATCAGTAAACACAGGGTCTAAATGACCAAGCGTTGGACGTGCCATGGCAGACAGTACACGGGAGTGAGTATCAGATGGCCCCGGTCCCATTAAAACGCGCTGTGGGGGATAAAAGATCGAAATTTTCTTCTCTGGGCGAAAGTCTTTAGTTGTCATTGTTATTCCTAATGGGTTTAAAAAGCAGTGATTATTAAAATATTGAACCACTAATTTTATCAGAAGTGATCAATAATTTGAGGACTGAATCGTGCCAAGCTCAGATTAGGCTTTTTTGCGAATTTCAGGGTAAGGATAAAGTCTATTCAAAGCAATGCTCTTGCCCGCAGTTTCTACGATACGAACATGCTCACGGCGAAACTCGCGAGCATGCTTTAATCCGCACGAATGGGCGATCATGTTGATTTCCTTATTTACATTCATTGCATAGTTAGCTACGCGTAGATATTTTTCTTCAACCACTAACCCATGTTGTAAGCGCGGATTATGGGTGGTTATGCCTGTTGGGCAAGTGTTGAGATGGCAGCGCATTGCTTGAATGCATCCTAGTGAAAACATAAAGCCACGGGCTGAGTTGATAAAATCTGCACCGACACAAAGTGCCCAGGCGCCATGGGCGGAAGTAACGAGCTTTCCAGCTGCGATAACCCGAATACGTTTTTTTAGATCCGATTCAATCAGTGAGTCGACAACGCGCGGTAACGCTTCAGCGATTGGTAATCCTGCGTGATCCATCAATGTTTGAGGTGCGGCCCCGCTTCCCCCTTCACCACCATCGATAGTTAAAAAATCGGGGGCGTAATCTAATCCACGTCGTAGAATAGTTTCACAAAGCTCATTCATAAAGTGCCATCCCCCAATGGCAGTTTTTACGCCTACCGGTTTTCCCGTTAGTTCTCGAATGTAGGCAACTTTATCGAGTAATTCGTTGATGTTCCTAATATCATAGTGTCGGTTGGGGATAATGGAGTCCTCATATTGGGGAATACCACGAATAGCAGCGATCTCAGGATTTACTTTTGCGCCGAGTAATACACCACCTTTTCCTGGTTTAGCTCCTTGAGAAAGTTTAATCTCAAAGGCTTTAACAAATTCGGCGATTGCTTTAGTGCGTGTCGGCGAAAAATTGCCTTCCCCATCGCGGACACCATATTTTGCGGTACCGATTTGCATAATAATGTCACAATTACCTTCTCGGTGATAAGCCGAAAGCCCCCCTTCTCCAGTGTTTAACCAGCAACCTGCTTGGGCTGCTCCCAAGGATAAAGCGCGAACTGCCGGGGCTGAAATCGCACCATAACTCATCCCACTAATGTTGATAACCGATTTTGCCTGAAAAGGGTACTGGCAGTAGTTTTCTCCTATAATTACGGGCGGCGTTGGTAATTGATCTTCTTCCAAAATTGGAAATGCAGCATTGACGAAGATAAAAGCGCCAGGCTCTCGCAAGTCATAAGTAGAACCAAATCCAACAATACCCCCTTTATTTTTTGCACTCTTATAAACCCATGTTCTAGTAGCACGATTAAAGGGCATTTCATCTCTATCACCTGAAAACAAGTATTGCCGAAAGTATTTCCCTTGTATCTCAAAGAAATATCGGAGTCGACCAATGATTGGATAGTTGCGTAACAGCGTATGCTGTTTTTGGGTAATATCGCGAATAAACAGCGCTACGATTGCGATAACGACAACTAACCCCATGACTGTGGCTAAGCTATAAACCAGTAAGTTGATGAAATTTGATAAGGTAGATTCAGACATGTCTTCAGAAATAAGATGTGGTAATGACAGCTATTTTTTTAGAGAAAAAGATAGCCATAGATTAACGCGCAACAAGCATTTGATAAATACGCGGATTAAATTTATCAATAGTGATAGAAAATTGCTTAGGAATGATGGGTTGATACTCAAACAACGGGCGAGGCGCTTTTCCTCAATAGTTTGTACCAAATGAAAGAGAGGGTATTGGAAATAATTAAACCAATACAAGCGGTGGGGGGCGATGATGTATCTATGAATGGATTGGTTAGCCCATTAGCTATCCCGATTGCCGAGCCAAATAGCTCATTGATTTTGTTTCTTTAGTAATTTTATCTGGAAACTAGGGGACACTAAACGTTGTTAAAAAGGAAACTTTGTCTAAGGATCATTTCACCCTCTGCTAAATTGTCAGAGGGTGATAGAGCGTAAATGGTTTATTGGCGTAAATTAAAGGGAAACCTGATCCGCCTTGACTGTAGGAAACGATATGCAATCCAAGATAGAATCAACATTGCAATCATTGGGCCAATCATACTTCGGGCTACTTTGCCATAATCAAGCATTGCTACACGAAGTTGGTAATGATAATTCAAAGGCGGCACACCCTCGGCTGTAACAACGACCGAATAAAGCCCTTTATCCAACCTGCCAATACCATTGATGACGCCATCTGAGTAATAGTCAGCATTTATTTGTGCGACAGTCTCTCCATCTTCTGCGCCTCCACGAAATACTTTCACACTTACTGGCATATTTCTTAAAGCAGGGTCAAGTAAATCGACGACAAGGTAGGTTTCGCCTTCTGTGGGAATTTCAGTGCAATATTGTTCATTCACATCAAACTGAGGTTGATAAGTACTGAGATGAACCATGTTTCCTCCAGCCATGCGTACACAAACATCATCTTCTAGTGGAACCTTACCATGACCAAAAACGGTACCTACATAACATAGAACAAGGATGCAGGTCGATATAGTTAATTGTATTGATTGTTTTATCACGACAACCCTCCTGTGTTTATCAAAGATTTTCTATTGTTGCCAATTTAAGTGTTTTTTTCATTTGTATTCCATTTCATGGATCTACAATGAGATCGGACAGCATGAGTTAAATTTTGTTCATTTAGGTAAGAATCAAAACTTAAAATTACTTTAGCGGGCGGTTATAAAATTACCTACGATCCCGCTGCAGAACAGACTTAAATACGCTGCATTTATTAGATATAACCTGCGCTTTTTTATCTGTTTCTGCCCTAAGATTGACTTCCTCAGAAATGTTTTTCAACAGCCTATTAGAACCCAAAGATAGGTGTAGCAATGCAAAAATAAAAAAACTTTTGTTGGATTTTAAGATTTGGTTTTAGCGAAAAAAAAGGAGCCATTGGGCTCCTTTTTTAGGAACAGATAGCGAGAACTTACTTAACTCGACTCCGATACTCCAGTGTTCTGGTATCAATTTCAATTTTTTCGCCAATTTCACAAAACAGAGGGACTTGCAATTCAAAGCCTGTAGTAATTTTAGCGTTTTTCATAACCTTACCGGAGGTATCACCCTTTACAGCGGGCTCGGTATAAACGATTTCACGCACGACTGTGTTAGGAAGTTCAACCGAAATAGCCTTGCCATTATAAAATACGACTTCACAAGGCATCCCATCTTCTAAAAAGTTAAGTGCATCTACCATGGTTTCTGCTTCAACCTCATACTGATTATATTCAGCATCCATGAAAACGTACATTGGTTCGGCAAAGTAAGAATACGTAACTTCTTTCTTATCTAAAACAACGATATCGAACTTATCATCTGCTTTGTAAACTGCCTCGCTGGGTGACTCAGTCAGAAGATTCTTGAATTTCATTTTGACGACTGAGGAATTTCGACCTGATTTGGTGAATTCTGATTTCAATACAACCATGGGGTCTTTTCCAAGCATAAATACATTTCCAACACGAAGTTCCTGAGCTGTTTTCATCTAGATGAATGCAATGAGTAGAATTAAAAACAGAATTATACGCTGAGTGAGTCAAAAAAATCCAGTTGTGTTATAGCTATAAAAAGATAGCTTATAACTTAGATTAAGCTTTATATTTCAATGAAGTAGCTTAACCTTTGCAAAGCATGGATTTGTCGTTCTTTCTTTTATGGCTGTTGCCGTTCCCGCAACGCCTCATAAAGCTTTGCAGGCCCCAGCAAGATATCCTTCAAGCCGCTGCGCACCTGCTCTGAATCGAACCAGTGCCTGCTTACTCATCGCGCTATGTGCCGCAAAGGCATCCATAATGGCGTTTATGAGCTCTTTGGAAAGATCGGATGAGTTTGAGAATTGTTCCTTGGTGTTATTCATCGCCTGTTGTATTAGGATTTCCGATTCCAGCAATTTGCCTTTTAGCATATTATTGACATAGACTAGCCGGTGAATCTGTGTATAAAAATCAAAGCGCTCGAAAATATCCCGTACCGCAGGGGAAAATCCCTGGATATAAGCGTATAGGTTTTTCTTAAGTAGAAGCTCTGGCCTGCCTTGCGCAACAAAAAAGGCTCCGGGTTGATTCCGGCCTTCTGCTTATCGGCATACTCCACCAGCACGGTTTCCTTGGTGGAGTCCAGCATGCAATCCAAACGGCGCAACACCGTGAAAGGCAGAATCACCTTACCGTATTCGGATTGTTTGTAGTCGCCACGCAAAAGATCGGCAACCGACCAGATTCGAGTTGTCTGTGCAGCGATCCCAAAAAACTAGGCTTTAAACCAGAAATGTTTTAATGGGAACCGATTGGGGTTAAAACGAGATGGATAGTGAATCATTGGCGGAAGCGGTGAGATTCGAACTCACGGATAGTTGCCCATCGCTGGTTTTCAAGACCAGTGCCTTAAACCGCTCGGCCACGCTTCCGGTTATTTGATGAAGTCAATCAATAAAAACTGTAACTTGTCATGGTAAGTCACATTTGATTTGCGCTGATGATACTCATTTAAGACCTGTTTTGCTAGTGGTAATCAAAAAAATTAATTTACTTTGATAATTTCGCTAGCTGCTCTGTAAGGCGTTTAATTTCTTCCTCAGCTTTTTTTTGCTGTGTTACATCGAATTGTACACCGAGGTAGTATAAAACATTTCCTTTCGAATCAAACAAAGGTGTTATAACGAGATGGTTATAAAACATTTCACCGTTTTTTCGATAATTTCTCAGCGTTATCTCGATGGATTGCTTATTTAAAACAGCTTCTCGTAACTGATGACGCTCTTGCTGATCTCGATCATTGCCTTGCAAGAATCGACAATTTTTCCCAATGGTTTCAGCTTGTGTATAACCGGTTATTGTTTCGAACGCTTTATTTGCATAAACAAGGGGTAAGTCCTCCTGATCAGGATCAGCCAAAGTAATGCCATTTACGCAGGAATCAAGGATGTTAGATAATACTTGTGGAATTAATCCGGGATCTTTTTCAACGATAAAATCCATACTTTTTCTCCAATTCAATATAAAGGGTTGTATAAGCTTCTTCGGGTTATTCTTTTCAAGCTGAATTAAATCGTGTTGAATTCAATTAATCGCTTAATGTTTCTAACTGTCCTTTCTGCACCATCTTGCACGGCAATTCGAATGAGTTTCTCAAAGGGTCTCATATGCAGTTCTAAGCTTAGTAATTCAAAAGTAAAGGTAATTTGAGTTGATTCTTGATTTTTTGACTCGAGGGAATAATCACAACGAAACGGGTTTGACACGCCATTAAAGCAAATTTGTTTGTTGGGTTCGAATACCGCGATTTTGAATGTCGACTCCGATCGATTTCCCTGATCAACTCGAACTTGGCGGCACAGTGTTCCTAATCCCAACGGAGAATCGGTTAGTTTCTCAAGTTCTTTTACTTCAGGGGACCAGCGAGGGTAATTCGTCAGCAGTTCGTGGCCAATAAAATTAAATAGCTTGTCATCTGGCGACTGAATCACTGTGCTGGCCTTTCCTGCAACAGGCTTATCATCAAACAAATTGAACATTAAATAACTCCCTGCATCATATTTTTATAGTAGATATGTATCGATTCCTGCTAGCAATAAATCATACTGAGCTTCTACAATTTCTTTGATAGTATAAGCTGCTAAGCCTGTAACCACATTATTTTCTAAGGCTAACCATCCAATCGCATCTGCAGGTCCAAGACTAACTACATAGCCGATATCTCGGTGTAGATAAGGCTCAAGTATTTTAAGCAAGCCTGAATGCCTTAAAAGATTACGGGCTGCTAATTTTCCTTTGCGAACTGCTGATTGGGCAGTTAAAGCATTAGAACCAATCGACTGATAGTATGCACAGTCACCCGCTACAAAAATATGTTGCAGTATTTGTTGGTCTACGATTACCTGACCAAATGCATTGGCTTTTAATACGCTGCCTTGGCTTTTTCCCGAAAATAAGAAAGTTAAACTTGAAGGAAGTTCAAATTGGTGGCTTGTTTTTTTATCCTCTAATCTTATTTGGCTATGCTGCTGCCCACGAAAATAAGTCGTTGGGTAATATTCGATATTCAGATTCTTCATCGCGGCTTCAACATAGCGCGCAAACCGATCGGGGAACTGTTTTAATACTTGATCTCCAGAATCGATCAGGCGCAATTTGTTTTTATATTTGTGATAGCGTAAGAAGTGTTCAATCTCAAATAAAAATTGAATACCGGTTGCGCCTCCCCCTATAACGGATATAGGTGCTTCAGTACCTGGTTTCGATAAGAATTGATTCAGTATTTCGGATCCCGAATGCTTCATAAAAGCGTTCAATCCCATTACATCGCCTGAGCCTTGATCAGCATTATTATTCAGCGCACCTGAAGCGATTAGCAGATAATCAAATGGGATTGATTCATTATTTATCGAAATAGTTTTATCACGTTCCCATTGAAGTAGCGTTGATTCACTGAAAGGTAATTCTAAGGGTAGATGGCGACAACCGAATTCTTGCTCGATATCAGTGAAAGGTATCAAAAAATCAGTCAAAGGATAGCGAAAGGTTTCATGGAGATGAGTAATTTTGATGTGATCGATTTTTGGATCGATCAGCGTTATCTCAGCGCTGGGTTGATAACGAGCAATGGTTGTTAGTGCAGCTATCCCCGCATATCCACCACCTACGATGACAATTTTTAGATTTTTTTTGTTTGAGATATAAAACGGTAAAACGGCCACACATCCACCTCGAATTCCTAGATTGAATCGTTATTCATGAGCTAATTAGGCAAGCGTAGCACGAAATGGCGATGAGAAGTCTATTCATTGACTATATTTAGTGACGGGTTATAGGGAGCATACGTGACTTGAGCGATGCGTGTTACTGACCAATGATTGATAGCCCATTGCCAGAACGAATTCAAATCGCCTTCAATTAATTCTGATGGAGGATGCTGGCCCAAGAAATCGATCGCTGCCATGAGTTGCAAGAGTGGATTCTCCGTATCAATTGGGTGCGCAAGTGTTTGCTTGCTTAATTTCTCACCTTGAGCAGTTGTTACTACAGGTAAATGAAGATAGGACGGGGTAGGATATCCTAGAAGACGCTGTAGAAAAATCTGGCGAGGGGTTGATGCCAACAAATCAGCGCCTCGCACGATATGAGTAATACCTTGCCAACCATCATCAACTACGACTGCTAATTGATAGGTATAGATTCCATCAGCTCTTCTTAAAACAAAATCGCCAATTTCATTTGCGATTGATTGGTAAACGCTCCCTTGCAAACGATCTTGAAATTCAATTCTATCAGGCTTCGTTTTTATTCTCACCGCTTGGGGACGTTGATTATGGTCTGGAGGGAGGCCATTACGACAATGCCCCGGATAAACCATACCCTCTAATCCCAATAAGGCGGAATCTGCAATTTCTTTACGCGTGCAACTGCAGGGGTAAGTCAATCCTAATGACCCCAAAAAATGGAGCGCATCTTGGTAACGATTCATGCATTTACTTTGGTAAATGACTGGACCATCCCACTCCATACCGAATTGTTCCAATGTGGATAAAATTTTTTCCGATATACCTGCTTTCACCCGAGGGTGATCGACATCCTCGATACGAACTAACCATTCACCTTGGTGTGATCGTGCGTCAAGATAACTACCCACTGCAGTAACGAGCGAGCCAAAATGCAACATACCACTTGGTGTGGGTGCAAAACGTCCTCTATACTTCGTAGTTTCTTGTATCTGACGCATTATTCAGGCTGGATACCGTGTTATTGAAATAGTGGGTTAACCCATTTTCGAACTACTATCAATCGTCAGTATAATTTAAGCGCATTTAAGATGATGAGTGAACAACTTTGTATTCAATTCGATAGACTATTTTCTGGGTAGAGGCCGTCGTGCATATTCATATTCTTGGTATCTGTGGAACATTTATGGGTGGATTGGCTGTGCTGGCGCGCGAATCGGGTCATAAGGTTACCGGCTGTGATCTTAATGTCTACCCACCGATGA
>SSFW01000173.1 GCA_008015595.1 Nitrosomonas sp.
AACCACTCAGCCATCCTCCCCTAAAAATCTAACAGTATACCCGCTATCGGACTTGAACCGACACTCTTAAAAAGAAATAGATTTTGAGTCTACCGCGTCTACCATTCCGCCAAGCGAGCAAATTTCTATCTTACCTACAAATACCCTACACCCTAAGGGATTCGAACCCTTGTTTTTGCTGTGAAAGAGCAACATCCTAACCAACTAGATGAAGGGTGCTGCAAATTCGCCGCCCCGCTGGGCGCGTACCTCGTAATTCTTGAGAAGAACAGGATTCGAACCTGCGATAGGAATTACCTAACAGATTTACAGTCTGCCGCCTTAAACCACTCAGCCACCTTCTCACAACCAGTCGGCAAAAAATAATAATAATGCCTATTCACACATAAAATAGGCGCACTAGGACTCGAACCTAGAACCCTTGGCTTAAAAGGCCACCGCTCTACCAAATTGAGCTATGCGCCCGCGCACTTTTACTACCGCCCCCCCGTGCCCTATAGGACTCGAACCTATATCTGAAGGCTTAGAAAACCACCACTCTATCCATTAAGCTAAGGGCACACGCACACCTATTTTACAAAAAACTTCAGTACGGAAGGATTCGAACCTTCAATTTCCCGTTCCCAAAACGGACACGTTAGCCATTCCGTCACGTACTGCAATGCGATCACGTACTGCAACCGACGGGAGTTGAACCCGTAACCCCCCGCTTGCAAAGCGGACGCTCTACCCAATTGAGCTACAGTCGCCAAGAGAGGAACAGGATTCGAACCTGCGAGGTAATTAATACCCTTCGATTTTCAAGACCGACACCTTAAACCACTCAGCCATCCTCCCATCATAGTTATAAACAGTTTGTCAGTTATATTATTAAAACTAACTAATCGGGGATGACGGGAGTTGAACCCGTATCACGTGGCGCGACAAGCCAGCATTTTACCATTAAACTACAACCCCCACCCTCCAGCTACGCACGTACAAAATTAAATTTGCGCTTTGATGGAGGTTGGATTCGAACCAACGACCTTCAAATTATGAGCCTGACGAGATAACCCCTTCTCCACTCCACCTAACGCTAACCCTGAATATTACGCCCACTAGGACTCGAACCTAGAACCTTTGGTTTCGAAAACCACTGCTCTATCCAATTGCGCTATGGGCGCACGATATACACTGCCCAACCGACAGCAAAAAAACACTCACCCCACAAACATAACAACTTTTACGATAGTATACATGTTATCTCCCAGCTCCTCGCCAGTACTTCCATTAAACGCATTTTTCACAAAAAACTAAATCAAACGAGATAGTGTGGTTCAATACGAAAAAAATACAACGAAGTTATTAAACTTAATGAGTGTGAGCAAACATAAAAAAAAAATTAAAAAGCCAATAAATTTTTTTTTAAAAAAACCTTTAGTATAAAACAGCTCTACTTCTTTCAAAGCTTACACATTTTACCTATATACGTAATGACATTTTACAGTTTTTTGAGAATATATATTGAGGATTACTTCTTGCATTGATGTATTCAGCAATTATTAATTCTTATACGTAGCTAACCGGCGCTGCTATTTGCCTAACAACCGGACCACCATAGGTATACCCCTTAACCGTTTTTGATAACTGCACCGCAAAAGACTACGTTTTATAGTCACAAACACCAGTCCTCTCGTACTAAGTAGGGAATCACTCGCAATTCTCAAACCTCACGGTAGATAGGGACCAAACTGTCTCACGACGTTTTAAACCCAGCTCGCGTACCACTTTAATGGACGAACAGTCCAACCCTTGGAACCGCCTACAGCTCCAGGATGTGATGAGCCGACATCGAGGTGCCAAACGATTCCGGCGATAAGGTCTCTAGTGAATCATTAGCCTGTTATCCCCGGCGTACCTTTTATCCGTTGAGCGATGATCCTTCCACGCAGCATCACCGGATCTCTATGGCCGACTTTCGTCCCTGCTCGATTTGTCAATCTTACAGTCAGGCAAGCTTATACCATTGCGCTCCACAGCTTACGTTATTTTATAAGCTTGAGCTTACCTTTGCACACCTCCGTTACTCTTTAGGAGGCGACCGCCCCAGTCAAACTACCCACCATGCAATGTTTTTTAAAAAAATTAGTTAAAAATCGTATAAAGAGCGGTATTTCAATTGCGCCTACCCGGTTTACTGGCGTAAAGAGGTCAAAGGCATCTCGCCTATTCTACACATTATACTTTCAATAACAATGCAAAGCTATTGTAAAGGTGCACGGGGTCTCTCCGTCTAGCCATGAGTACTCCGCATCTTCACGGAAATTTCAATTTCGCTAAGTCAATGTTGGAGACAGTAGGAAAGTCGTTACACCATTCGTGCGGGCCATCAATTAAATGGCAAGGAATTTCGCTACCTTAGGACCGTCATAGTTACGGCCGCCGTTTACTGGGACTTAAATTCAGAGCTCGTCACCCATTCTTTTCATCTAACAGCACCGGGCAGGTGTCAGACCCTATACATCGTCTTAAGACTTAGCAGAGTCCTGTGTTTTTAGTAAACAGTCGCTATCCTCACTTCTGTGCCACCCTAAAGGGGTTTTCTAAATAATAAAGCCCTAAAACTTTAAGTAAATACAGCATGCGAAATGTTTATTAAACATTTCGCATGCTGAAACCCCCCCAAGGCACTCTTTCTCCCGAAGTTACAGAGTTAATTTGCCGAGTTCCTTCAACATTGTTCTCTCAAGCGCCTTAGTATCCTCTACCCAACTACTTGTGTCAGTTTGCAGTACGGTTAAAAAAATTTAACAACGCAGCTATTTTAAAGAGTAATTCGAAATATTTAACTGTAATCATATAAACAATTAATACAACGACAACCCGTCACTACGAAGAATCGAAACACGCTCAGCGTATCTCCACTAACAATTTAGTTAATTTTTTTAGTAAAAGAATTTTAACTACTATCACCCATCGACCAAAGTTTACACTTGTCTCTTAGGGACCGACTAACTCTCCGCGGACTAACCTAACGAAGAAACCCTTAGTTTTTCGGCGATAACGTTACACCAAATTTTACCTGCCATTAAGCAGAATAAAATCACGTTATTTGTCGCTACTCATGTCAGCATTCTTACCCCCACTACCTTCAGCATTTTTTACAAAACACCTTCACAAGTCTGTAGGGCATTCCGCTACCTTTAATAACAAAGATAGTTACTAAACTTCAGCTTCGGTATTTAATTGAAAGTCCCTATTCATTTGCGAGCACGCACAACCCGATTACAGTAATGCTAAAAAAATAATTCTTAGCATTACTGTAACCAATAAAATTAGTGAGCTGTCACGCTTTCTTTAAAGGATGACTGCCTCTAAGTCAACCTCCTAATCTAAATCCGATAAATGCGCGCTCTCAATTCACACTTAATTAAAATTTAAGGACCTTAGCTTAAAGTCTGGGCTGTTTCCCTCTCGACCTTGAATCTTCGCACCCAAAGTCTGACTGCTGCTTTACAAATAATTTGGTATTCGGAGTTGCGATAAATTCAGTAAGTCAACGACGACCCCCTAGCTAATCTCGTACTCTACCCCCAAAATTGTTAAAAACAACGCTCTACTTCAATAGATTTCGCGGAAAACCAGCTATCTCCAAGTTTGATTAGCCTTTCACCCCTAATTACAGATCATCTCAATTTTTTTCAACAAATACGAGTGCGGCCCTCCGGTAACGATTAAGTTACCTTCAGCCTGCCCATAATTAGATCACTTGGTTTCGGGTCTAGTCCGTTTAACTAATCGCTAGTTACAGCTCGCTTTCACTACGCCTACATTTTCTAAAAAATTTAAGCTCGCTAAACAGACTAACTCGCTGACCCATTATGCAAAAGGTACGCTGTCACCGAACTAATAACGGCTCCAACAGCTAAGTAAGTTGTGAGGTTCAATATCTTTGCAACAAACCCAACAGGTTTCTTTTTCACCTTTCCCTCACGGTACTAGTTCACTATCGGTAAAATATGGTTTTTAGGCTTAGCAGGTGGTTCTGCTTTATTCAGACAAGATAAAACCTAGCTCGCCCTACTCAATTTAAGCTATTCAAAAAAAAATCTAAGCTAAAAATACGGGGCTTTTACCCTATATTGCAGAACAATCTACAGTTCTTTTCTTTTTAACTTAAATACGCTCCTAAAGGCCTATTCCGCAGTCGCTCACCACTACAAACGGAATCTCGGTTGATTTCTCTACAAAGTTACTAAGATGTTTCAGTTCACTTCGTTTTTCCCCCAGCAATAATCCCTCGGAATTCCAAAGCATAGCCAGAGCAAGGTACTAGAGGTTTCCCCTAAAGGACATTCGCAAATAAGTCTCACTACAGCTACTTGCGACCTTTCGTCATTTATTATACGTCCGCACACATATTTACCTAGGTATCCACTCACAACCTAAAATTACTTTAAAAAAAAATTACAGAATAATCAGATAGCGCTATAAAAAATTTATATAAATTTTGTATGAACCGACAAACCCCCCCAAAAAGAACCTTATTTAGGAAACTTCAGGTCCGCCGCTATCGCACCGCGAACTGCAGCGTCAATCGAGTCCCCGTATAAAGCCGAATGTCAAGCGTAGTACTCGTTTATCCCAGCCTCAACGCTAAAATCAAGGGCTTGCTCTAAAAAGAATGCGCGAAAATGCGCAAGCAACAACAACTCTAAAATAGATGAATCTGTAATCGAAGATGTCTCCTCAAATGCAACCTTTAACGGCGTAAAAAAAGTTAAATAGTCAATATGAGCAATTAAATGCTTAAAATAAGCATCCGCGTCAACCCCCGTAGCCGACAAAATATTTTCTTCAAAAAATTTAGAAGAAGCAATAAATAAGATAAAAATTTGAATATAAGAAGCCACAGGCTTGTTTCGTGGTTGTTTTAACAAATCAACCATTAAACGACCGCGAACTAACAATTTTCGAGTTGTCGGATCTAATTCCGACCCAAATTTCGAAAATTGCTCAACCTCCCGAAATTGAGCCAATTCAAGTTTCAACGATCCTGCTAGTTTTTTCATCAAACGAGCTTGCGCAGATGACCCAACTCGACTAAATGATAATCCAGGATCAACTGCAGGACGAACCCCCTCTTGATGTCGGTTTAAATCAAGATAAATCTGACCATCTGTAATTGAAATTACGTTTGTCGGAATATAAGCGGACACATCCCCTTGAACAGTCTCAACCACAGGCAAAGCCGTCAATGATCCACCCCCGTAAGCAGCACTTAGCTTAACAGCACGCTCTAACAATCGAGAGTGAAGATAAAATACGTCTCCCGGGAACGCTTCACGTCCTGGTGGACGACGAAGAAGAAGTGACATTTGACGATAAGCTTGTGCTTGTTTTGTTAAGTCATCGTATACGATAAGAGCGTGTTTACCGCTATCACGGTAATATTCTCCCATTGTAGCTCCAGTATATGGCGCTAAAAATTGAAGAGGTGCTGTCATCGAAGCTGTTGCAGATACGATGATTGTATAATCAAGAGCTCCAGCATCTTTTAATTTTTGCTGAACTTGTCTTACTGTAGATTGTTTTTGTCCAACTGCTACGTAAATACAAACTACATCTTTACCTTTTTGGTTGATGATAGCGTCGATAGCGATAGCTGTTTTACCAGTCTTTCTATCATCAATGATAAGATCACGCTGACCACGGCC
>SSFW01000085.1 GCA_008015595.1 Nitrosomonas sp.
GAAAAAACAACCTGATGAACTTGCTAGCGAACTATGGCAACTCATCAGATATTATTAATCTCTGCTAGTCTAGAGCCTACATTATATGGCTTGGATAAACAATTTCGTAGTTTTACTATAAAGTATTAGATCTGACAGTAGAAATGGAAGCTGAGCTTAACACTTGGCACCTAATTTAGTAGCACGTTCACGACAAAGCGCGGCTTCTTCGGCAGTGGATTCTGGCACTAACCAACCTTGGAGATGGTTCCGTGTGATCTGGGTTAGTGCGTTAATCCAAGCAGGATGTTCATTGAGGCAGGGGATGTAATGAAATTCGTTTCCGCCTGCTTCAATAAAGGTTTTTTTACCTTCGATGGCAATTTCTTCTAAGGTTTCTAAGCAGTCCGCAACAAATCCCGGGCAAACTACATCGACTCGATTGAGTTTTTGTTTGCCGAGTTCTTCAAGAATATCGGTGGTGTAAGGCGTTAGCCATTTAGCTTTGCCAAAGCGCGATTGAAAACAAACTTGATATTCTTCTGGTTTTAGGGCTAAAGCTTCAGCCAGTAATCTTCCCGTTTTCTGACATTCGCAATGATAAGGATCGCCCTTATCCAACGTTTTTCGCGGAACGCCATGAAAGCTAATGACTAACTTGCTTGGTTTACCATGACTATTCCAATAATCCTGTACATTTTGAGCCAAGGCGGTGATATAGCCAGGGTCATCATGGAAGTGCTTAATCGTTCGAACAGCCGGCATATTGCGGATCTTAGCCAACTCAGCAAAAACATGTTCCATCGCGGAACCGATGCTACTCGCTGCATATTGAGGAAAGAGGGGTAATACTAAGATCTGATCACACCCGGCAGCTTTCATCTTCGCGAGAACGTGTGCGATAGAAGGATTACCAATATTCATTGCGTATTCCACCATAGGAACCGGAGAGATGGATGAGGCTAATGCTTGAGCAAGTAGCTTAGTTTGCCGCTCGGTGTGAACTTTAAGGGGGGAACCTTCCTCGGTCCATACTAATGCATATTTTTCTGCTGATTTCTTGGGGCGCGTATTGAGGATAATGCCATTCAGAATGAACCACCAAATCCAGCGAGGCAGTTCTATAATGCGAGAATCACTCAAGAATTGGCGTAAGTAAGGTTTTAGCGCTTCTGCTGTGGGCGCATCCGGTGTTCCTAAATTGATTAATAACACACCGGTTTTACTCGATGTTCCGTGCTGAAAGGGGGGTTCTGGTAGCATCATGATTTATTCTTGTGATTTGTTGAGTAGCAATGGTAATTGGTTTTAAAGGCGACTTATTGTGAAATCAAATCAGTGTTGCGAGAGGCTGCTTGAAAGTAATCGTGCTGTGATATCAACAATAGGAATAACGCGCTCATAAGCCATTCGTCTAGGGCCAATGACACCCACAGTGCCGACGATTGCGCCTTCGATTTCATAGGGTGCAGTGATAACACTGACTTCATCCAATGCTGCAACATTCGATTCTCCCCCGATGAAAACTTTGACACCATGTGCCTGGCGGCTGAGATCCATCAATTGTAATAACTTGGTTTTACGTTCAAATAATTCGAACAATTGTTTTAGATTGGAGAGATTATCCGAGAGATCTTTCACGTCGAGCAATTTGTGCTCTCCAGCGACCACAACGGCTTCGCTACTCTCTTGAATGACATCGTTACTGACGTTAATCGCAGCATTCATGAGTAGCATCATTTCATGACGAAGTTGTTTCAATTCTGTTTGCAAACGGATGCGAATCTCCTCAAGCGTACAACCTGCATAATGTTGATTCAGAAAATTACTGGCTTCAATCAAATCGGTCTGACTATAACTCGCTTCTGTAAAAATGATACGGTTTTGTACGTCGCCCTCTGGTGTGACCAGAATGAGCAATACGCGCTTTTCAGACAGCGTCATGAATTCGATATGGCGGAAAACAGCGCTACCGGAACGTTTTGGGGTAACGACTACACCTGCAAATCGTGTCAATTCAGATAATAATTGAGAGGCAACATTAATCAATCGAGAAGGGTTGTCTGGATGCAATTGATTTTCAAGGTGATTCACTTCATGGCTTTCTAATGTTTTAACGACCAGTAAGCTATCGACAAAAAATCGATAACCGAGCGCAGTCGGAATGCGTCCTGCCGAAGTATGCGGGCTCGCAATATAACCCATTTCTTCTAGGTCAACCATGACATTGCGAATCGTTGCAGGACTGAGATCCAATCCTGAAAACTTTGAGAGCGAACGCGACCCTACCGGCTCTCCATCGACAATGAAGCGCTCCACGAGTGTTTTGAGTAATGATTTTGCACGATCGTTTAACATATCAGTTGATATTTTACACGATTAAACTTATACCGCGCGTAAGTTAACCCCTGCTTATCCATGGTATTTTTATGTTATCCCTTTGTTTGTGTTGTCACCGCATTATCCTTTTACCTTTCTAGTTGACTACGTTAATATTCAAAATAATCACATTACCTGTGTCAGTGTATTAATAGATATGTATTGTCCCAATTTGTTTCAATAACAATGAGCACTCGTTTTAATAAAATTGCATTAATTGGCAAACATAAAAATCCAGAAATTCTAGCGCCGATGATGAAGCTCGCGGAATACCTTGCGAGTCGACAATTTGGCGTCATTATTGATCGATTAAGTGCAGCTCATTTGGAGCATTCCGAGTTTCCCATTTTGACTTTGGAAGAGATTGGTGCTGAGGCTGATCTGGCGGTTGTCATTGGTGGGGATGGGACGATGTTGAATATTGCTCGCATATTGGCGCCGTATAATGTTCCATTGATTGGGGTCAACCAAGGTAGATTGGGTTTTCTAACCGATTTAACCGTCGACACCATGATTGAAACACTAGGAGAAATGCTTGATGGCCAATTTATGATTGAGCAACGGGTGCTACTTTCAGCGGAAGTCATTCGACAGGATCAAGTGGTTTATAACGCACTGGCTTTTAACGACATCGTTATTCATCGCGGGATAAGTACCGGGATGATTGAATTTCAGGTACGCATTAATGGTGAATATGTTTATTCATTGCGTTCGGATGGGTTGATCGTTGCGACCCCAACGGGATCGACTGCTTACGCACTTTCAGCAGGGGGACCGATATTGCATTCCAGCCTTGATTTAATCGAATTGGTTCCAGTTTGTCCGCATACCTTGAGTAATCGTCCCATTGTCGTTGGACCTGACGCAGAGATTGAGATCATGCTGAATTACAATACTGAGACTAAAATTTATTCAGATAGTCATTCTTGGTTTGATCTTGGTGAACATGATCGGATATTGGTAAGGCGTTTTCCTCAAGTCGTCAAATTGCTACACGCGATTAACCATAGCTATTACCGCATGCTGCGTGAGAAGTTAGGGTGGAGTGAAATACCGCATAAAAATCATTGATTGTCAGCATGCTGACCCATTTAACCATACAAAATTTCGTTATCGTCGAGCGCATCGAATTGAGTCTCGAGCCGGGTTTTACGGTGTTGACGGGAGAAACAGGGGCAGGAAAATCCATTCTGATCGATGCATTAATGCTTGCATTAGGGGGCAAAAGTGATACCGATCAAATCCGGCAAGGCTGTGAACGTGCTGAAATCATCGCTGAATTCAATATTGAGCATTTGCCGGATACTCAACGTTGGTTGCAAGAAAATGATCTGGCGGATGATTCAGGAAGTTGCATTTTACGACGCGTCATCGAAGCGAATGGACGGTCACGCCACTTTATAAATGGTATTTCAGTTGCTTTACAGCAATTACGCGCAATCGGTGATCAATTAGTCGATATTCATGGACAACATGCGCATCAATCGTTATTACGAAGTGATGCACAGCGCGCTTTGCTCGATGGATTTGCTGGAAACGATGCATTACTGGCACAAGTCAAAGCAGCTTATCAGCACTGGCATAGCTTAAATCAACAACGCCTTACCTGGGAGATTAATCAATCAGCGTTTGCACAAGAAAAAGAGCAATTGACCTGGCAAGTGGATGAGCTGGCCAACCTTAATTTTAATCCCCAAGAATGGCAATCATTACAAGCCGACCACCAACGTTTATCGCATAGCGCTAGCTTACAGGCAGCCGTTGAATATTCGATTGATCAATTGTCGGAGGGAGAGGCTGCACTATTGGGGCAGCTCCAAACCGCACTGACCCGACTTCGTCAAGCCTTGGATTACGATGAGCAATTGCAATCCCCTTATCAGCTACTGGAATCTGCATCGGTGCAATTGCAGGAAGGGATTCATGAATTGAAACATTATCAAAAACGGCTCGACTCAGATCCGCAGCGTTTGCAAGACGTTGAAGAGCGCATCGCTGCGATTCATGCCATGGCGCGAAAATATCGTTCTGATATCGAATCATTGCCTGAACGACTTCAGTTGGCTCATGATCGTTTGCAAGTGATCTGTGGAGAATACTCGGGTGATAATTTGATCGAGGCGGAAGCCAGTGCTAGACAGCACTATGAAGCAATTGCGCAACAATTGACACTTTCGCGCACTGGAGCAGCACAATCGCTTGCAAAGCAAGTGACACAAAGCATGCAAAATTTGGCAATGGCAGGGGGGATTTTTGTAATCAATCTGATTCCAGCCGAACAGGGTAATGCAAATGGATTTGAACAGATCGAGTTTCAAGTATCACCGCATAAAGATACTCCAGCCCGCCCTTTGACCAAAGTAGCATCAGGGGGTGAGCTATCTCGAATCAGTTTAGCGATACAAGTCATTACCAGCAAGGTAAGTCGCGTTCCTACGCTGATATTTGATGAAGTCGATGCTGGAATCGGTGGACGTGTGGCCGAGATGGTAGGCACATTACTTAAACAATTGGGAAGTGCTCATCAAATTTTATGTATTACCCATTTACCCCAGGTTGCTGCGATGGGAGATCAGCATTGGCTCATTACCAAAATAAAGGATGCAAAACACGCTCAAGGAATCTCAAGCCATATTGATGACTTGGATCAGCAAGCGCGTGTTGAGGAAATTGCGCGAATGCTCGGGGGCGCAACGATTACAACGATTACCCGACAACACGCTGCAGAAATGCTGCAGAAGTGCCAAAACAGGTAATAATTAACTCGCTAGCGGATAAAAAATTGAGTTCCAATCATATCTACCATCATCCTTCGATAATGCTCTGATTTGTTACCTTGTAGATGTTCCAAAGGATTAAAATTATCCGTCAGCACAATGCCTTTACGCTGATCAATTTCAATCCTACGCTGTTTTAACCATATCGATTGCTGGGTATTCAGCAAACTTTGCTCAATCGTGAGTGGCTGCCTGCTTGCGATAAAGATGAAATCATTAAACTCATGATCGGGTTCCGAGATAAACGCAAGTTGATGAGCGAAGCTTTGTGCGAGGGTTTTCGCAACAGAAGCTAGCGCCGTATTTTGTCCTTGTACAAAAAATGCAACAAAATTAAGCGCCAAAAGCCCATTGGAGGTAAGGAGTGTTTTGATTTGTTCGAGTGTTTCGAGCGTTAGTAGATGAACAGGTTCGGACCCTCCGGTGAATACATCGAGGATGACCAAATCGTAGAGGCCTTTAAGCTTTCGGATTTCATAGCGGGCATCGCCGATCAATGTTTGCCCCGTTGGAATAAAATCAAAATAGTCACGCGCTGCTTCTGCGACAGCGGGATCAATCTCAATGGTGTCAGTACGAATACCTTTGCGTTCAAGGGTAGTTGCCATATGTCCTGCACCTTGTCCAATAAGCAGGGCTTGTTTCATGTTGGGCACAAGGTTTGGAATCATTTCGACGATCTTCTGATACGTTAATACATTCTCACCCTGACTGATACTGGCTGCACCGATTGTTGACGCATCGGCGGTTAATAGACGTAGGTTGAGTGAAGGATTATCAATGACTCTTACCCACCCATACAAGCTTTCACGCTCAAAGCGTGTTTGATAATCATTATCTTGCTGATTGACGCGCTCATCGGATAACGGTGTGGTTGCCAGGAGTATCGATACCCCCATGAAGAAAAAACAGGCTACAAACGATAGTGTTTTGATCAGTGGAATCTGGTGTCGTTCAAAAATTGCGACGATAAAAGCCAGTATAAAAAGTGCGACTGCAAGGCCAATGATAATTTCTCGTGAGCCGATCTGTGGGAATAAATAAAAACCAAGAAATAGCGTTCCAATCACGCTACCCACGGTGCTGACCGCATAAATTGAACCAGTACTCGTTCCAACGCCGGCTAAATTGGCTGTAATGCGTTTAACAGCGAAGGGGCCAACCATACCGAGCATGGTGAGACTGGGGGTAAAAAGGATCAGCGTGCTAATGAAAGTGCCGAGTTTTAATCCTAAGTGATCGGTGCTGAGTAACACCGGTTGGACTAACCACGGAATCGTCATTGTGAGTAAGGCCGCCAATCCGATAATCAACGCTAAACCAGTATGTTTAGCGCGATCTGCCCAGTAACCACCTACAAAATAACCGATTGCGAGCGCAATCATCGTTACGGAAATGAGCGAGGCCCAAACATATAAGCTGGCGCCGTAAAAAGGGGCAATCAAGCGTGTTCCCAGTAATTCAATGATCATGACTGCGGCGCCTGTCAAAAAAACTGTGCAGTACAGCCAGAAATTTGAAAAAGGGTTGTGTTGGATGGGTTGCATGATGGCATTTGTTATCAGATTAGGAGCGTCATTGTAGAGTTGATTGCGGCAATTTTAAATGCGACAAATTGTCGCACTTGAGCAATGCGGTGATACGAAGCAACAAGCATTAGATGCAGCTAAATCAACAATGGATCAAATAGTTATAACGCTGATCGTTTTTGTTGAATTCCCTATGGCAAGGGGGATGCGACAATTTGCCACATTGATTATTTCATCGTTGATAAGAATAATAAAAATAAGTAATTACCGTGAATATGAAAATAAAGCTTTTTATAACGAGGGGGATCGTTCCATGAATCAATTCATAAACAAGAAATTAATTACACAAGGATTATTAATAGTTGTGTCAGCAGTATTGGTCCACAGTGCATTTGCACATACACGACTAAAAGTGCCCGTCATCGATGAGAATGCTGCATTCCATGGCAGTAACTACAATGATGTCGTGGTTGCACATGGTTGTCAAAATGAAGCAGATGGTAATTCAACGATCGATACCATTGGAACCGTTGTAGTGTTTCCAGATGGCAAAGATTCTATCATTACCGTGGATGGTGCGCCGCACAATGGGCAACTAACTGATTTTGTAACTAACTGGGCAAGCCCTGTCACGATTATTCAAGATCGTAGTGTGTTTACACAGCAATCATATATAGCTGACTCATTAGGAAATAAATTAGGTTTTTGGGCGGCAGGCGGTAATGGTTTAAAAGCAGGGTATCGTGGACTATTACCTTTTGCAACCGCAGGTGTAGTCATAGACCCAGCATCTTGCGCAAAAAGCGTTACTTTTGTCTTAGGTATTGCTGACGTTTGTGAGGTTACCGATAGTAATGGCTTCAGTAACGCAACAGTTCAACTATGGACACCGGCTGTAGGTTCTAATTTTGATGGGACTGGGTTACATGGGTTTGATTCGCCAGCCACATTAAAAGTTAATCGGACCATTGCACCATTGCCCGAATCTTGCGGCGCTGGTGTTGATGTGGTGGTTAAACCTTCAGCACAGCAATTGAATCGTGATATGAAAGTCATCATCGACGGTCAACAAATTTGGCCAAAAAATTAACTCAGTTCGGTTATTAATATAATTTGCCTCCCTCCTACACAGGCATGGATTATCCTTGCACCCATTGCCTGTGTAGTTTTTTTATAGGGGTGCGACAATTTGTCGCATTGTTAAGCAATGTGCAAAAGCAGATAATCGAAATAACCTTATTCGCGAATGGTTAATAGAAGAGTTAAAAAATGAATGATAAAAATTTGATGAGGGAAAAAATGAAACAAATGATTAAAGCAAGGGCGTTAGTACTTTCCGCGGTCTCAATCGCGTTGGTCGGAATGGGAATGAATGCATTTGCACATACGCGATTGGATATTCCGACCATGGTTGAAGGGACACGGACGATCAATCATGTTGTGATTACGCATTCTTGTGGTGATACCAAAAGAACGATCGGTACCTCAGTAGTCTTTCCTGATGGGGTGGACTCAACGATTCTTGTCGGTGGGCAACCGCATACAGGATCATTGACTGATTTTGTTGAAAATTGGGGTAATACCAACCAGATGATAATGAATAAAGCGGTTTTCACCGTAGGCGATGAGAAAATACAGAATGGAAATGTAGTCGGTTTCTGGGCAGGTGGTGGTGAGGGAATGCCAAATAATCTCTATTCAACCGTGCCATTTAGAGCAAGTGCTGTGAATATTGCTGCAGCGTCTTGCGCAAAAAGTGTAAAATTTTACGTTTCGATCGTAGACATTTGTGAAATTACCGGGATTGATGAATTACGTGCTGGAACAGGTGAGGCTGGCGGTGTTGCTAATTTATGGACACATAATAATTTAGGAACACCCTATGATCGCGTAAGCGCAACTGACGATGGTCCTGCATCATTGACGATTACTCGCGATCAAACGAATAAACCCTTACCTGAATCGTGTGGTGACGGTGTCGATGTGGAAGTAAAACCGTCTGCAGCACAAATTAATCGCGATATGCCGATTATTTATAATGGGCAGCAGGTTTGGCCGAAATAACGCGATCGGATTGTTTTTCTGCTGGGATTGCTTATGTTAGTAATACCAGCAGAAAGTTGATCAAATCAATTTTATGGAGTGCACCATGGAACAATGGAATCTGCTTGGTAGAAAAAAATTAATGAATCAATTTATCGCTGCGGTTGCTTTGTTTGGACTGGTTCAATCAAGTCATGCGCATGATGCGGCGGCAACCATGGATCCAGCAAGTAATAGTGCGACATTTACCGGTTATGGATTCGTAACCTGTTTTGATGATGGTAATGGTCCTGCAGATAAGTTAGTTGCTAGCGTTAGAGATCACTCTCCTCCCGTTCCAGGGTTATTGGTTAATCTGCAAATCTTGAAAGGAAATCGTGCCGCTAGTGTGACCGATCCTGTGTCGGGTGACGGAAATGGTAGTCCAGCGATTAGTGTTAAAGGCGGAAATGGGGTTTATCTGATCATGGTCAATAAAACAGCCCCAGGGGCCCGTGATTTCTCGATTGAATACCACTGCATGACTGCCAATGATGTGCATACGGGAACCGATATCGGTGTCTATCAGTTTGAATAGCGCGATAGATTACCGCATAATGTCGTATTGGTTTTGATAGCGAATAATAACAATGAAAACGTCCAACAAGTTGTATGGATTAATGCTTGCGGTTACTTTAACTTGTTTTGCTGTATCGCCGAGTTTTGCACATCTTGAAGGCGATGTTCCGCCACCGCAATGTAAATTGACTGCGTTAGATGGAAAAAAAGTTGAAGATTGGAGTACTTTAAAAGGGGAAGTGGTTTACGTTGATTTTTGGGCTTCCTGGTGTCCCCCTTGTATTCAATCGTTTCCTTTCATGACACAGTTAATGGATGAGTTTAAAGAAAAAGGGCTACATGTCATTGGCGTCAATTTGGATGAAAATTCCCAGGACGCTATAAATTTCCTCAAACAACATCCAGTTAATTTCTCGGTACTGATGGATGAAACGAAGCGATGTGCAGAGGATTTTGGCGTCATTGCCATGCCTTCCACTTATATCATTGACAAGAATGGCTTAGTGCGCCATATTCACCGCGGTTTCCGTGCTGGCGAAATGCAAGAGCTGCGTCATCTGATCGAACAATTACTTGCTGAGAATGTTACCTTAGGCAAGGTCAATTAAGCTTCATCGTTGCTGCAATTTCTAGTCGAATGAGACGATCAACATTTATTTTGTTTCTGTTCATTAGTTTCTTATTGGCTGGTTGCGTCAATGTCGCGCCATGGGAGCGTGGTATTCTTGCTAAACCGCATATGGCATTAGATCCTCAACCACTCCAAAGTGGGATTCGCCAGCATAATTATGGAAGCCGTGAATCTGCTGCAAGCACCAACTCAGCAGGGGGTGGCGGTGGGTGCGGGTGTTTCTAAAGAGAGATTAGTTTAGCTTTTTTACTAATAACGACTCCATTTATCGAGTGAGTAAAACCCTTAAAACGCTAACTTCGGCTGCTTTATTATTACCGGGTTTAGTCGTTCATACCAGCCAAGCTGCTGATCCGAGTCGAGCCAATATCAATTTTCAACATACCCGCTACCAGGAAGGAAAACGAGATCTGCTAGGAATACGCAGCGATCTCAACCCTATCATGGTCGATACGTTGCATGGTACCGGTGGGTTTCTACTAACCGATCGGCTTCGGTTTTCATTTGGTTACACGCAAGATACCTGGTCGGGCGCAACCCCGATTGCGATGACACCGTTTGCATCGACTGCCGGTAATAAAGAGTTTACCCGTACGTTACCAACCGGTGAGGTGGTTTCAGGCGCATCTCCTTATATTACCGGTATTGTAGATTTGGATCGCAATTTAGATCCGCTTCGACAAGACCCCGTTGCAGGGCGTGTGGTCGATCCCCGTACTGTATTAGTGCTATCGACCGCATCCCCAGAAACCCGCAAACAAGGGGATTTTAGAATGGGTTACGAGTGGGACAATGCAGTCGTGAATTTCGGAGGTGGTTTATCGCACGAGAATGACTATAAATCGAGTTATGGAAATATCAATGGCCGTTTTGACTTCAATCAAAAATTGACCAGTTTGAAATGGGGCGGAGCTTATACCACGAGTGCAACTTCTGCGATTCTCGATCACGATACGTTGAGTTATGTCACACCACTTGCGTATAACGGACAAATTGATTTTCAAGACCGACTAAGAATTTTAAGGGGTAATCGGCAAGATTGGGCAGCCAATGTCGGATTAACCCAAGTGCTGGGAAAAAGCTCACTGATCGATGCCAATATTGGGTATACGCATAGCAGTGGTTTCATGGAAAATCCCTATAAGGCCACGACTGTTATCTTTATTGATCCCGATACCATTAGCCCAAACCCCGCTGACTCCATTCGCGGCAATGTGCGAGCCGTGTTAGAGCAACGGCCTGATTATAGAAATCAATTAGCAATTAGTAATCGATTTGTGCAACACATCAGCCCTTTGGATGCAGCGTTACATTTGAACTATAAATTTTCATTCGATGACTGGGGGATTAATGCGCATACCTTTGAGAGCGATTGGATTCAGCCACTATTTGAAGGTTGGACGTTGACCCCACGGATACGCTATTACTCACAAAGTGCTGCTGATTTTTATCAGCCCTATCTTTTTTCGAATCAGGCATTTTTAAGAACGATTACGAATAACGCCGGTGAAACTCAAGCCATTACCTACGATCCCCGGAAACTGCCCCAAGACTTTGCGAGTGATCACCGCTTGGCCAGCTTTGGCTCTTTGAGTGGGGGAATATCCCTGAATAAACGATTTGCACGTGGTTTCGAGCTTGAAGCGGGGTTTGAGTATTATACACGCGCCAGTGCGTTTGCATTTGGGGGAGGTAATAGTAGTTTTGCCGATTTTGATTACTATGTTGCTAATGCAGCGCTTAAAATTGGACTTGAAACACTGAATGTGAATCAGATCGGCAGAAACCGTTCTGCGCCAGGTGCAGCGCACGACCATGCAGCGCAACACGATCATGCCTTTATTCCCGCAGGGATCATGTTTGGTCATACACTCGATAAAGCGGGCGATATCATGGTCGGTTACCGTTTTATGTATGCGCGCCAAACAGGCGATATATTGCGCGGATCACATGCTGTTAGTGATTTGGAAATTGTCAATCAAGCTTGCGGTGATTTGGTCCTTTGCCGTTTTGCGCCTGACTATATGAATATGCGGATGCATATGTTGGATATCATGTATGCGCCAACGCGCTGGCTGAATTTGATGCTGATGCCGCAATTCATGGATATGGAGATGAATCTTCGCCCGCTTGAAGGTCGACCACCGCTTGCACCAGGAGGGCATGATCATCCCGGTACGCCGCATGCAACGGGCGGGGTGGCTGATACTATAATGATGCCACTGATCAAGCTTCTCGATCAGCCTAACCACCGACTCCATATTGGGTTGGGGTTTAGCGCACCGACTGGAAGTGTTGATCAGGAAGTCAGACGCATGGCTAAAATTGATGGCGGTATCATCCATTTCGATATGCAGCTTGGGAGTGGGACTTGGGATTTCATGCCGAATCTGACCTATACTGGGAGTCATTCCCAATGGTATTGGGGTGGCCAGCTATATGGTGTGAAGCGTTTAGAGAATAAAAATGAATCCGGTTATCGGCTCGGTGATCTTTTCCAAGCCTCGACTTGGGGTGGCTATCGTCTAACGAACTGGTTAGCGGCGTCCGTGCGCGGTGTTTATACGACAAGGGGGGCTATTCATGGGAATTTCAATACATTCAATGCACGCATTGGCCCAATGGATTTTCCACATAACCAGGGTGGGCAGTTTTGGGATTTAGGAATTGGGATTAATGCAAGGGTTCCGAGTGGACGATTGGTGGGCAATCATTTTGCATTTGAATGGCTGCAGCCGTTGCGTGATGATTTCAATGGCTATCAACTTGAGCGTCAGGGGGCTTTATCCGCAACGTGGCATTATAGTTTTTGATGGTGATGAAACTTTATCAATATACATTTAAGGCAATGGGCACGCCTTGTGAGATTCAGCTTTATGGAGCCGTGGAAAGTGAGGTATCCCAGGTTGCCGAAGCCGCCATTGCGGATGTCCGTCGATTGGAGACCGCGTATTCACGGTATCGTGATGATAGCTTTTTATCAGAGATTAATCGTGTTGCAGCTCATGGTGGATCGATCCAGGTAGATTCGGAAACTGCAGGATTATTGGATTACGCGGAAGCTTGCTACCATGCGAGTGATGGGCTATTCGATGTTACCTCAGGGATATTGAGGCAAGCCTGGAATTTTAAATCGAATCAATTGCCGAATGAGCAAACGATACAGTCTTTATTGGATCGAGTAGGTTGGGAAAAAGTGCACTGGTTATCGCCCAATCTTGAATTTCCCGTTGCTGGAATGGAAATCGATTTAGGGGGTGTTGTAAAGGAATATGCGACAGATCGTGCTGCATCGATTTGTTTGGATCGTGGAATACAAAATGGTATGGTTAATTTAGGGGGAGATATTAAAGTCATCGGTCCTCATATCGATGGAAGTCCCTGGAAAATTGGTATAAGCCACCCACGACAACCCGCAACTTTGCTGCATACATTAGCGTTACATTCGGGTGCCTTGGCCAGTAGCGGAGATTATGAGCGATGTATTACCATTGGTGGTATCCGTTATGGGCATGTACTGAATCCTAAAACGGGTTGGCCAGTTAGAAAAATGGCTGCAGTAAGTGTCGTTGGTGATTTCTGCGTGGTTGCCGGAAGCGCCTCAACAATCGGTATGTTAAAAGATGAAGAAGCGAAGGATTGGCTTGCTATCCTTGGCTTACCCCATTTATGGGTTAATGTTTCGGGTGAAGTGGGTGGGTCGCTGCTGGATACAGCGCAAATGACTAAAATTTATAACCACGATGAAGCGCAACGATACCCGTACTGAGATTAAAATATTCAACGCGTTCAAAGCCAACGTCTTGCATGAGTTGTTTTAACTCTTCTTGAGAAGGGTGCATGCGAATCGATTCTGCAAGATATCGATAACTCTCTTCGTCTTGCGCGACAAATTTTCCAATGAAAGGCAACGCTTTGAATGAGTAAGCATCATAAAGCGGTTGTAGTGGTTTCCAGATTTTGGAAAATTCCAATACGATGACTGAACCCCCTGGGCAAAGTACGCGTAACATTTCCTTGAGGGCAATATCTTTGTGAGTCATGTTTCTAGGACCAAAGGCAACACATACATGATCAAAATAGTTGTCAGGAAATGGTAGTTTCTCTGCATCACATTGAGTGGCAGGGACTGCTTTGCCGTCGTTTAACAAACGATCACGTCCGATGGTTAACATGGAATTATTAATATCAGTTAGCCATACTTGACCGGATTCACCGACTTGCTCAAGAAATAAAGCCGACAAATCAGCCGTGCCGCCGGCGATATCGAGTATACGATCGCCTTTTTTAGCGCCACTGGCATCAATTGCAAAACGTTTCCAGAGTCGATGTAGACCCATTGACATGAGATCATTCATTAGGTTGTAGCGAGCGGCAACGGAGTGAAAAACATCGGCAACTTTATGTGCTTTCTCAGATTCTTCAACTGTTTTAAAACCGAAGTGAGTCGTATTGGTCATGTCTATTTAAATATAAGGGAGCCCAAGGAAAAGCGGACGAATTAATCGTGCTTGATACCTGCAGCTTCGAGTCGTTGAAGATAATGATGCCACATTTTTTCTTGATTGACCCCGTAATTATAAAGTAAATCCCACGAATAGATGCCCGTATTATGCCCATCCGAGAAATGCGGTTGAATGGCATATTGCCCAATGGGTTCGATTTTCACAATGGTGACATCTTGCTTATCAGTTTGGAGTATTTCCTGTCCTGGCCCATGGCCCTGAACTTCAGCAGAAGGTGAGTAAACCCGCAAGAATTCACTGGATAACTGAAATTTTTGGTTGTTATTGAACGTGATTTCAAGCAATTTCGATTGTTTGTGAAATTTTATTTCTGTTGGAGTTGGTGTGTTTTTATTTAAGCCAGCCATAAAAAATTAATAATTAGTTTTAGATGACAAATTTGTATTTGTCACAAAGTTGCAATGTTAGCTTTATACTATTGAGAGACTTACTAAAAACTTATTTTTGAGTGGAGTCAATCGATGGCTGCAACAATTTTAATTGTAGAAGATGAACCTGCGATACAGGAGTTAATTTCTTATAATCTGCGCAACACGGGCTTTATTGTAGCGTGTGCGGGAAGTGCCGAGCAAGCAAAGATCATGGTAAATGACGTGCTACCTGATTTAATTTTATTGGATTGGATGCTTCCTGGGACGAATGGTATTGATTTTGCGCGATATTTGCGGCAAGGTGCCCGCACCAAAGCGATTCCCATTATCATGCTGACGGCTCGGGTTGATGAGAGTGATAAAGTATCAGGGTTAGAAGTCGGTGCAGATGATTA
>SSFW01000033.1 GCA_008015595.1 Nitrosomonas sp.
ACATCCGGGTTATATTTATTAATAGAATCATCATTAACTTGTAATGTTTCTAATAGGTCGGAATATTCGTTATCTTTCTCTTCAGATTCCGAAGAAAAAGCAGAAAACAGCGTAATCCAAGTTGAGCGGGTTTTTTTGCGACGATAATGATCGGTTATGGTATTTTGCAGAATACGTTGAAACAGCAGAGGCAATTCAGTATCGGGTTTATCACTATATTTCTCAGTTAGCTTAAGCATCGAGTCCTGAACAATATCTAGTGCAGCTTGTTCATCACGAACTGCATATAACGCCTGCTTATAAGCGCGAATTTCCACATCACTCAAAAAATCAGAAAATTGTTGTCTTGTAGCCAAGTTACTATGCTATTAATCTAGCCTCACTGGAACTAATCGGTTTAATTTGGTTAAGTGCTGATGAATACGCCACAATGAATCGAAATCCACTATTAAATTTGTTATTTTTGTGGATGATCTGATCATAAGGCACCTCAAATCATTATAAATAGCAAAACGAGTGTGAGGTTTTAGTTAATGGGGAGAAATTAAACAAGGGGAGCCTACTGATAGGTGCTCGCCTATAAGAGCAAAGGGCAGGGAAGTACATGGAGGCGGGGGTCGGAATTGAACCGGCGTAGACGGCTTTGCAGGCCGCTGCATGACCACTCTGCCACCCCGCCATAATAGCTTGAACTAAAAAACTAGTTTAGCAACAAAACAAATGAAGGATTCTCTTGGGTGATGCTTTATTCGCCCAGGAATCATGTATTAATAGAATTATTGGAGCGGGAAACGAGACTCGAACTCGCGACCCCAACCTTGGCAAGGTTGTGCTCTACCAACTGAGCTATTCCCGCAAGCAAGAGCGCATATATTGAAACAGTTAGTGGATTATAAAGATGTCAGCTTATTTGTCAAGAAAAGCAGCCTAACTGTATAGTAATTGACGCGATAGGCTTTCAACAGTACCATAGCTGGTTTTGATGTGGAAATAGGATTAAGCAAAAATGCGCGGGAAATTGGTGGTTGGTAACTGGAAAATGAACGGTAACATGCTGCAAAATCAGCAATTACTGGATGCGATTATTCCTGAACTGGGAGCGTTTACGAACATGACGAGCGCCGTTTGCGTGCCTTATCCCTATCTCACAATGACCCAAAAAGCGTTACAAGCTACTAAAATAACCTGGGGCGCCCAAAATGTCAGTCATTATGATCTTGGCGCTTATACGGGTGAAGTGGCTGCAGAAATGCTGGTCGATTTGGGCTGTTATTATGTCATTGTTGGCCATTCTGAACGTCGTGCTTTGTTTGGGGAAGATAACCAAACCGTAGCGCTAAAATTCAAAAAAGCACAAAGCGTTGGATTGGTTCCCATCTTATGTGTCGGTGAAACATTGGCTCAACGTGAGATTGGTGAAACTGAGCGTGTTATTGCTGAGCAATTAGATACAGTCGTCAATTTAGTGGGTATTGAGGCGCTTGCCAAAGCAGTCATCGCCTATGAACCAGTTTGGGCCATCGGTACTGGAAAAACAGCGACTCCCGATCAAGCGCAAAGTGTGCATGCTTTCATTCGTAATCGATTAGCTTCGCACAACGCTGAATTAGCTTCTAAAATCCAGATATTATATGGCGGTAGTGTAAAATCAAACAATGCGGTCGATTTATTTTCGATGCCTGATATAGATGGCGGATTGATTGGCGGTGCTTCATTGATTGCAGGTGATTTTATTTCAATTTGTAAAGCAGCCCAGGGCTGAATTTAAGAGAATAGAGTTTATGGAAACGTTGATTTTAGCTGTTCATGTGATTGTAGCATTGATGATCATTGTCTTGGTTATGCTACAGCAAGGCAAAGGCGCTGACATGGGCGCTGCATTTGGAAGTGGTTCCTCCGGCAGTTTATTTGGCGCAAGTGGGTCAGCTAATTTTTTGAGTCGAGCAACAGCGGTTGCAGCAACCGTCTTTTTTATTACAAGCCTTTCATTAGCGTATTTTTCGGGTAGCGGTGTCAAAAGCGATAGCGTTATGAAACGCTATGAGGCGGGCGCCATCGAAAGTGGTGAAAGCCAAGATATAACCGATGCGATACCTTCTGCGACCGAGAAAGTCGACGATGGATCCAAAGCAATGCAAATTCCAGAATAAGAATGATTGCTTAATTAATCATGTTTTCTGAAAGTAAGCCCTATCCTCTGCTTACTTTTCAATTGCCGATGTGGTGGAATTGGTAGACACGCCGTCTTGAGGGGGCGGTGGCGAAAGCTGTGCGAGTTCGAGTCTCGCCATCGGCACCAATCGTTTTTTTCTGCTATATTATTCTCGTACTGATTGTTAAAAAATCAGTATCACATGCGATACCCAAAATAAACGGCTTATCGTCTCGATCCGATTCGAATCGGTAGAATAATAATAAAAACTTCAATCGCTTGGTCATGTCCTACTTAACCATCAAGGCGCTTTTCATTTTTCTGATCAAGACCCTGATCTACGCAGGTGCTGTCTCTTACACTACCAATCAATTCACGATTGACAATCTTGGGACGGTTATTCTCGGTGTCTTTATTCTCAGCTTGCCTATTATTCTGTGTGGGACCTATGGCAGCACTGTGCGCCAGATTAGGCGTCTCACAATTTTCAAGGAGAGGGGGATTTTATTTAAGATCGTTTCGTCGCGCTTTTTGAAATCGATTTTATGGATACTGTGGGCACTGAGTACTTCTTTTTTCATGTTGTTGCAGTTTCATACCTATAGCGAGTGGGAATGGTTCTTTTTTTTGCTGGTCATCCCATTCTTCTGGATCGTATTTAGCACTTGCCGCAAGTTCATTGCTCACGAAATTGTGGGCTACATGGCAACCGATATTGCTTTACGCTGGGCTAGGTTCCTTTGCCCGATATTGATGCTAATCCTTTATTATGCTTTCTTTGGACAGTTCGAAACGTTACCCAATTACGCGAATATTCCTGAAGCGATTCAGGATCAAAAAAGCAGGGTGGAGAATCTAGCGGGAAGCGCTATTACCCGCGAAGCTTCGCATTTCTTAGCGCTTTATGATGGCATCCGGATTTTTATCCTCAACCATTCGCTTTCACAAGACACGATTTGGGGGTTTCTGTTGCTAACATTTAGCAAACTCATTGTTTTCTTCAATGCTTGCGCTATTCTTTCTTGTTTCGTGATTCCGACGACGGAATTTCGACGCATCGTTGGGCCGCTTACTGACCAAGATATTCCCCCCGCGCTGTCAATCCAACGAATCGCGATAGCCTCGGCCATTTTTACCCTACTGACTCTATTTATTTATGCGCCCACTTTTGTTTATTTAGAAGCGTGGGTGCAACAGAAATCGATTGCACTGAATGAAGATAGGACAAAAATCGAGAAAGTCGCTGTCGATCTCATTGGTGAAGAGCCATTTCGCAAGGGCACCATCGAAAAACTGCATAAAGCTAAAATCAAGGCGTTGCCGGATAAAGCAGCGATTCAACGCGACCTAGACGAGAAACTGGAAATTGGTTTTAAACGGCTGGAATCCAGAGTAGACATCTATCTAGATTGGTACTATAGCTTAATGGGTGAGTACACGCGTATCAGTAAGCTACTGATTGGTGAATTAGAAGAAGATATGAAACGTCGATTTCAAGAAGCACTGGAACAAGGTGGTAATCCTTTCTGGGAATATGAAGCGGCTGTTAGTCAGTTACTGACGCATTATGAAGATGCTCAAAAAGCCTATATCGAAAAGGCAAACCAAATTTTGCACAAAAACCGCCTTGATCTCAAAGGTGTGCCGTTTGATGTCAATGAGCAACTCACGCTGTTGGATGCAGTAAACTTACCCATTCACCAAGAAGATTTTATTAATCTTCAGCATCGCCTTGGTACAGGATCAGCCGCTGGTATGATTACCGCCATCATTGTCGGAAAAGTAGCTGGAAAAAGTATTTTTAAACTTGCAGTGGGCGCGCTATTTAAAGTAGTTGCCAGTAAAGCCACCGGTGCCGTGGTGAGTGCTGGGGCGGGAGCAGCGACTGGCGCTGCTGTTGGCTCTGTCGTTCCTGGCTTGGGAACCGCAATCGGTGCCGTCATTGGTGGCATTATCGGTGGTATCGGCGCTGGTATTATCGTTGATAAGACCTTGATAGAATTGGAAGCAGCGATTAGTAGGGAAAAATTTAAAGCTGAAATCTTAGCTGCAATTAACGAAGCCCGTTTAGAATTTAAAGAAAAATTAATCAACCCAGCGGAATAATCTGCCCATGAAAGCAACGCAGCAATTAACTAGGCATTACGCCGGTATCTCAAATCCTTCGGGTGCGGTAGCGCTGAGCGATAACCTTTTCATCGTCGGCGATGATGAAGATAATCGACTCAGAATCTATGATCGAGATACTTTCGATAAGCCGTTACACATTTTATCGTTAAGCGATATTTTCAAAGGCGCTATTAAAGATGGGTCCGATTTAGAAATTGATATCGAAAGTATAGCTGCGATGGGCAATGTGTTATTTATCATTGGTTCACATTCGACAAGCCGTACTGGTGAGTATCGACCCTCAAGGCACCGACTGATGGCTATTCAATTCAAACTCGATGCCAGCAATAAAGTCGATATTTATCCGGTCGGCGAAATCTATACTCATTTGATCGATGATTTGCAGCAAGATGCGCGTTTCAAGCCATATCGATTAGACAAAGCAGCAAAAATACCGCCGAAAGCAATCGGCGGTTTAAGTATCGAAGGGTTGGCTGCAACTCCGGATAATGGCTTGTTGATCGGCTTTCGAAATCCCCTGAGTGGAGGAAAAATTCGTAACGAACGATTAGTGAAAGGCAATGCCTTATTCCAATTCTATTTAGAAACAGCATTAATTATCCAATCCCATCCGGTAATGCTGCGCATAGTCTCCTGGTTTGATTCAAAGCTTTTTAGTGCGCTTTCCAGATGTATCTCAAGCGCATCTAGACTATCGAAGGCACGGTTATGAAAGAACTTTTCCCATAATTCATCCCACAC
>SSFW01000115.1 GCA_008015595.1 Nitrosomonas sp.
ACTTAGTTATGTTGATAGTTGCAATTTACCCATTCAGAAAATAACCTTGTTCAGTTTTTCTAAATGGGTAAATTGCAACTATCAACATAACTAAGTACAAATTAGACTGCTGTATTACTAATGACGAATTTTGATATCACTCAGTCTGAAACTGGTAGTGAAGACACTCAAATTCTTGCTTGGATTACGGGAATTATTGAACATGACGAGCAATCCCTGTTAAAGCTTTACGAAGCAACTCTTTCTCGTGTTTATGGTTTAGCACTCCGTATAACTCAGAACTCCCAAGCAGCCGAGGAAGTAGCTGAAGATGTTTATTGGCAAGTCTGGCGTGAAGCAATCCGGTTTGATGCGCAACGTGGTAATGTGATGGCATGGTTGTTGGTGATAACACGGAGTCGGGCATTAGATTATTTACGCAAAGTGGATGAAGCAGTTCCGTCTGAATCGCCCGAACTTTTCTTGATGGAAGAACCCTCTCGTGATGGAGACCCACAGGATCTTGTATCAGCATTACAAATGAATCTTAGATTGCAAAATGCGCTTCAACAACTAGAGCCGATTCAAAGGCAATTTGTTGCATTGGCTTTCTTTCGTGGTTTAACACATGAAGAAATTTCTGCTTTTACTGGAATTGCTTTAGGAACTGTTAAATCTCATATTCGTAGGGCATTGACTCATTTGCGTGAGATACTCGATTAAAATCCTTGTTTAAAGGCCGAGAATGAAAAAAAATAAATATCCCTTAGATTCAGACAACGCTGAACAAGTTGATCGCATTGAATCTGCATTACTTGAAGGATTATATCCTCTATCACCAGATATAAAACAACGTTCTAAAATCCAGAAGCAACTATTTAGCCGTATCCGCTCAAGTAATGAAGCAGAGTCAAATCGTATTACCATTCGCAATAAACAAGGAAATTGGCGAAATATTCTTCCAGGAGTACGGGCTAAAACTCTAGATAAAATTAAGCGAGCATTCATACTTGATATTGCTTCTGGCGCTAGCCTTCCTATGCATCGCCATCATGAAGATGAGGAGTGCATTGTTCTGCATGGTACAGCAAGCCTGGGAGATCTTGAAGTTCAAACTGGTGATTATCATTTAGCACGTGCAGGAAGTCGTCATGGTCGAATTCACTCGGAAACAGGTGCAAGGATCTATTTGCGTGGAACTCCAATTGGACATAATATTGAGATTGCACGTGATCTGGTCACAGCACTTTTACCGGGAAATAACAACGAATGGACAACAATTCGAGCCGATGAAGGAAATTGGTCCGAGCTAAGTTGCGGTGTCTCCAGTAAACCTTTATTCAGCAACTACCAAAGCTATTCATCACTTATCCGAATAGCAGAAGAAACTCACTGGAATCTATCTTCACAGAAAGTTCCACAAGATGAAGAATATCTAATCCTGGAAGGCGAAGCATTTTTTGGTGATACATTACTACAAGCTGGTGATTGGCAATTCGTCCAATCAGGCTCGATCTACCGTCCAATAGCAACAGATGAGGGCGTGTTATTATTTAGGCGCGGCGCTAACGACAAAGTATTTTCAACCTAAGTAAAAAAATTTACAAATAAAGTAATTTAGTTCAAAAAGTATATCACTTTACCATCGCTAAGGCGCTCCAGTGATTAAAATCCACTATCCTGGCTTCCTTGGGTGGCAGCAACACGGCTATATCCACATCACTACTGGACCATTCGTCTTCTGTACCCCAGGAACCAAACAGATAAATCGCTTGTGTGTTGGGATAAGCTTCCAAAATAATCTTGGTCAATTCTGCTGTATTCACCATACCATCATCGCCCTAATCATTCTTATTACTGCCACTGATTTGAACAACTTTCTTATAGTCTTAGAATCCAACTGATTACTTTACACACTTCGGTTTTTTACCAGCAGCTATCGCTTGCTGATAAAGCGGCTGCGCGATTGTGAGCCGTGCTTGCAAATCCTCAATCCGGGTATCATGCGAAGGGTGCGTTGATAAAAACTCGGGTGGCTGATTTCCTTGACTAGCGTGACTCATTTTTCTCCACAAATTGATGCTTTCTAGTGGATTGAATCCCGCTTTTGCCATCAGATCGATGCCGATCATATCCGCCTCGCTTTCATGCAAGCGACTAAATGGCATGATTACCCCATATTGGGCACCAACCCCTAATGCACTTACCGCAGCTTGCCCCAATGGTGTCGTTGGTGCCGCTACAGCCTGTACAATCGATAATCCAAGCTTTGTACTGACCTGTTGCGACATGCGCTCATTACTATGTCGCGCGAGCACATGCCCAATCTCATGCCCAATGACCGCTGCAAGTTGATCTTGATTGTCTACTAGATCGATTAATCCGGTATGAACGCCAATTTTTCTTCCCGGCAATGCAAAGGCATTCAACGAAGCATCTTCGAAAACCACTACTTCCCATTCACCACCTACTTCTCGGGTAATTGCTTGAGCAATACACTTCACAAACTGAACGTTTTTCCCACCCTGCTCGATTGGTTTTTCTTTTTTTAAATTCTCGAATGCCTGCAAACCCATGCTATCTAATTCTTCATCAGGCATAAAGGCTAATTGCGTTCTTCCAGTTGGTGACGTCGCGCAGGCACTCAATAACAGAATACACAGCCAAACAACCCATCGGCTTAAATTACTAATTAATCTCATTTGTAGCTCCTTTACGAATTAATTTCACATTTAAAATGAGGCTACCATGATGCGTTGGTTCGCATCAAGCGAAGCAGTTCAAGTTATAATTCGATTTTCGATTAAACCAGGATAAATGTTGCATGCAAGAAAAATATCACCCACAAGAAATCGAGCAGGATGCACAGCAATATTGGGAAAAAACGGCTGCTTTCAATGCCACAGAGCTTTCAGATAAACCTAAATATTATTGCTTATCCATGTTTCCGTACCCATCTGGCAAACTTCACATGGGGCATGTTCGAAACTATACGATTGGGGATGTGCTATCACGTTTCCATCGCATGCGCGGTTATAACGTTTTACAACCGATGGGTTGGGATGCATTTGGTTTGCCTGCAGAAAATGCTGCAATGCAACATGGTCTACCACCGGCAAAATGGACTTATGACAATATTGCTTATATGCGCAAGCAACTTAAAAGTCTTGGTTTCAGTATCGATTGGACGCGTGAAATTGCTACCTGTGATCCCCATTATTATCGCTGGAATCAATGGCTTTTTTTACGCATGCTCGAACAAGGCATTGCCTACAAAAAGACCCAAGTAGTCAACTGGGATCCCATAGACCAAACGGTACTCGCTAACGAGCAAGTCATCGATGGCCGTGGCTGGAGAACCGGTGCACTCATCGAAAAACGTGAAATTCCGGGCTATTATCTCGCAATTACCCGTTACGCTGACGAATTATTAGATGCACTCGATACGCTACCGGGCTGGCCAGAACGTGTCAGGACGATGCAAGCCAACTGGATTGGTAAAAGTTATGGTGTAGATATCACTTTTCCAGTTAGCAAATCAGATGAATTTTCCCAGGATTTGAAGGTTTTCACGACTCGTGCAGACACGCTCATGGGTGTTACCTATTTGGCGATTGCAGCAGAGCACCCCCTCGCATTACAGGCAGCTAAAAATAATCTTAGCCTTGCCAAATTCCTTGAAGAATGCAAACAAGGCTCAACCATCGAAGCAGAATTGGCTACTCAAGCGAAGAAAGGCATGGATACAGGCTTCACGGCGCTCCATCCGATTACGAGGGAAAGTATTCCCATCTGGGTCGCAAACTATGTGCTAATGAGCTATGGAGAAGGTGCTGTGATGGCAGTACCTGCACATGATGAGCGCGACTTCGAATTTGCAACACAATATCAACTTCCCATCAAGATCGTTATTCGACCCCAAAATGAGGATGAATTGCTTCCACCCAATCAAGCATTTATTGATTATGGTATTACCATCAATTCAGGCGAATTTTCCGGGTTGCAATCTCAAGCTGCAATCGATGCAATCGCAGCTCATCTAGAACTCAAACAACTTGGAAAAAAACGGACACGTTACCGCCTGCGAGATTGGGGAATTTCACGACAACGTTATTGGGGTTGCCCCATCCCTCTCATCCACTGCGATCGCTGCGGTACCGTTCCAGTTCCCGATGATCAACTTCCAGTTGTACTGCCAGAAAATCTAGTTCCCGATGGTTCAGGCAATCCGCTCGCTAAATCAAGCGAATTTAGTGTCTGCTCGTGCCCGTCCTGTGGACAGTCTGCTCGGCGTGAAACAGACACAATGGATACCTTTGTCGACTCATCTTGGTATTTCATACGCTATGCATGCGCCGATCAGAATACCTGTATGTCGGATTCGCGAGCCAGCTATTGGTTGCCTGTCGATCAGTATATTGGCGGCATTGAGCACGCCATTCTGCATTTGCTCTACTCACGATTCTGGAGCAAAGTCATGCGAGACCTTGGGTTAGTTCACTTCAATGAACCGTTTACTAATCTATTGACCCAAGGAATGGTATTAAATGAAATTTTCTTCCGCAAATCAGCAACGGGACGTATCAATTATTTCAACCCGACTGAGATTGATATAGAAGTCGACGCGCAAGGTAAACGAACCAAAATGATGTTACGTGCCGATACTCTGCCAGTCGAGTCCGGTGGAATCGGTACCATGTCGAAATCGAAAAACAATGGCGTTGATCCCCAAGAACTAGTCGATTCCTATGGTGCGGATACGGCTCGACTGTTCATGATGTTTGCGAGTCCCCCGACACAAACACTGGAATGGTCAGAAACAGGCGTAGAAGGGGCTTATCGTTTTCTCAGGCGATTATGGCGACAGGTTTATCTCCATATACAGCATCCCTCCCAACCCGATGCGCCGGTTATCGATATCAAAGATTGGTCACCAGCCCTCAAAACGCTTCGCGGGCAATTGCATCAAACCATAGCTAAAGTCACCGATGATCTGGAACGGCGGCATACGTTCAATACCGCCATTGCGTCCATTATGGAATTAATGAATGAATTAGCGAAACTCACTGATACTGAGTCAGCGAATCGACAATTGATGCAAGAAGCGTTGGAAAAAGTGGTTCTATTGCTCTCACCTATTGTTCCTCACATCTGCCATACATTATGGCAGGAACTCAAACCTGGTACAGCGTTACTCGAGCAAAGTTGGCCTGAGGTCGATCATACCGCATTAGTTCAAGATACCATTGATCTGGTAATCCAAGTCAATGGAAAATTACGGGGACAGATGAATGTTCCTAAAGATACCGATCGTGCTACGATTGAACAATTAGCAATTAATCTTGAGAATGTGCAAAAAATAGTTGCGGGAAATGCGATAAAAAAAATTATTATCGTACCTGGTAGATTAATTAACATTGTGGTTTGAAAACATTTGCTTTAGCCTTGCTAAATCCCTGGATCAATGAATCATTAAAATATTGAATTTATTTACAAACTCAGTAACTTAATCTTGTTCTGATTACTAGATAGTAGCGTTGTTACTTATCGTTTTTTGATAACTATAGAGTATGGATTCGTTGTTGAGTAGAAATTGTTGGTATATTGGTTAGAATTGCATAGCACACTGGTACCAGAACGAGGGTAGCAATTATTCCAAAACTCAGACCTGCTGTCAGAGATAATGTAACAGGTATCAAAAATTTAGCTTGTTCACTCGTCTCAAACAGCATAGGCGCAAAACCGGCGATACTAGTCAGTGCAATTAGTAGAATTGGACGAAAACGTGAAACACAAGCCTCGACGATGAGTGCTGGCAATTGCATAGCTTTTGTTTTTTTTCTTTGGATAAAGTGGAGTAAAACAACACTATCGTTAACGACGATACCACTGGCAGCAACCATACCGATTAGAGATTGAAATGAAAAATTTAAGCCTACTATCCAATGTGCAAATATTGCACCTAACCAGACAACTGGAACAGCAAGCAAAAAGAGCAGAGGTTGCAAATAAGATTTGAAGCTCACTGCAAGTAAAGCATAGATAGCAATCAGCGCTATCAATGTATTTCGTTTGAGATCCTCCAAAATTCGATCTGCTTCTTCTGCAGCCTCACCGAAAGAAAGTTCGAGGCCTGGATATCGCTGCTCCAGCACCGAAAATAGCTGTGATTCCAGGTCTTGCTCAATGGCTTTTACACTCATGGGTGGAGAGTCAACCAATTGTACATGGAAAACAACCACCCCCATTCGATCTGAACGCTTTAGTACACCAAAACCAGGGGAAAAGTCGATTTCAGCTATTGTTCCTAAAGGTACTTGATTACCGTCTGACAAATAGATTGGCATTGCAAGCAAACTCTCGATAGATTTACGCTCATTGCGTGGGGAACGTACGCGAATTTTGACTTCAGAGCGCCCACGGATAAAACGTTGCGCTTCCTCACCCAGATAAGCATGTCGAATCTGTTCAGCAAAATCTTTAAGACGTAGCCCAAGTCGCTCACCTTCAGGTTTTAGCTTAAGCCACAACTCGGGCTTTCCAGGTTTGCGTGAATCAATTAAATCAGCAACCCCTGGATAACTCAATATTTTTGTTTTGACAACATTGGCAGCATTGTGAAGTGAATTAGGATCTTGTGCACGTAACTCGATTTCCAAGTCAATTAGCTCTTTTTCTGTCGGTGTATGAAAATCAGGCTGGAAATCACCGAGATCACCAATATGTTGATACCAGCTTTTAATGATTTCCCGTACATGAAATCGCTTACGTGCTTCAGTGGTAAACTCAACAAAAATCATTGGATCAATTTCATCAAGAACAACCTCAATACCTTCGATTAACTTTGGCATTGCTAAGGTAGGCTTGGGATTAAGCTCATTCTCAACTTTCCCCAATGCATCAAGGAATTGTTGTACACGCGCCTGAATCTCGTTATAAGGTGTGCCCAGAGGAGGTTGAAGATGGACATGGAACTCAGAATAACTCACATCTTCTTCCAGTTTAACTCCAATATGACCACCCTTTACAACGGCAAAACCAATCATCAATACCGCAGTGAAGCCAGCAAGCATGGTATAGCGCCAATTGATAGCTTGTAGTAAAAAAGGACGATAAACATTTAAAACAAATACCATAAGCCTTTCATTGAGCACAGAGCGAATTCGTGCTAACCAGTTTGATCTGTAAGAAATATCAGAAGAATTTCCGAACGACGCCAAATGGGCAGGTAAGATAAACAGTGATTCAAACAATGAGAATGTCAGCGCCAAGATCATCACAGTTGCAACTGGCTTCATGAATTGAGTAGCCCAACTAGGAACAACAAAATAGCCAGGTAAAAATGCAATCAGCGCAATACATACCCCAAGCGTAACAGGAATAGCAACTTCTGACACACCCTGGATTGCTCCATGCAAACCAAGCGTTCCACTTTCATGAATCGTATGGATACGTTCACTGACAATAATAGCATCATCTACTAGCACACCAGCAGCAAGAACAAAACCAAATAGTGATAGCATATTTAAATTCACTCCAGCTAATGGAAGCAGCCAGAATGCACCAAAAAAAGAAAAAATCACGCCAATTCCAGTCCAAAAAGCAGTGCGCGTATCCAAAAACAACGTCAATACCAACATTACCAGAAAGAATCCCGAGAAACCGATTATTGATAATCGATCTAGCAGCTCACTAAAAGATCTGGCATTATCCCGTCTGGTAATTACTTCAATTCCCTCAGGTAATTGCGCTGCTAATGCTTCAACATATTGTTTGACATGATTTGCCACTTTAACTAGGTCATGTTGCGGGACAACCAAGATACTTTCAGAGGGAATACCATCACTAGTGTTATCGAAATGTTGATCTGCGAAACCATCGATAACGATTGCAATATCTCCTAACCGAAGCACGCTACCATCGGAATGGGCGCGCAGAATCAAATCAAATAATCTGTAGCGATCATAAGCAGTATATTTAGAACGAAGTTGGACTCCCCCTGACTCAGTTTTAAGTTCTCCACCAGATAGATCAAGTGATCCTCTGCGTATCGCCTCAACAATTTCAAGCGGTGTCAACTGGTGTTGCTGCAATTGTATCGATGGAACTTCAATAGCAATTTCATAAGCCACTTTGTTCCAGAGCATTGCGCGGCGTACCCCTGTTAGTCTACTGAGTTCGTCACGGACTTGTTCAGCTAGTTTCCTCAGAACCAGTTTATCCGCTTGTCCGCGTAATACAACCGAAATAGCAGGCGCTTCCCAGCCAATATCATCAATATCAATCCGCTCTATTGCTTTTGGTAAATTGCGTAATGATTGAGTACGCGCTCTCGCACTGCTGACAAAGGCTTGCACATCATAATTCTGCTCAATATGGATGCGAATCTCACATTTACCTTCGATAGCAGCGGTTTTAATTTGTTTGATCCCTCGCAAGTCATGAATCGCTTCTTCAATAGGAATACATACACCCTCTTCAACTTCTACTGGCCCAGCTCCGGGATATAAAGCAGTCAAAGTAATCCAGGGAGGAGAAAAACGTGGGAATGCTTGTTTATCTATCTCCAGTAAACTTAACATGCCACTGAGAAACACAATGATCAACAACAAGTTTGCCGCAACAGGATTGGCAGCAAACCAAGCGAGTAAACCTGGTGGTTGAGAATGATTCATGGTTTCTTAACTACTCTATTAGGATAGTCGGTAGCACAGTGGCACCTTCTTCTCCGATTTGAGAGTCAAGCTCGATAAGTTCATAATGTAACTTGGTCCCTTCAATTGGAACTGGAATGGAGCTGGTAACAATAAGATCACCTACTTCAAGACCATCCCTTACCAGTACATAATTAGTTTCGATACGTAAAAAATGAACGTGACGAATACGTAGTCGCCCTTGCGCATCAATTGCTAGAATTGTACGATTTGCATTGACAGATTCTCGCGGAAGTCTAAACAAATTAGGTTGGGCACGACCTTTTATTTCAGCCTGAACAAACAATCCGGGAAGGAGCGGAAAATTATTATCTTTTTTCGTATGCTCCCAATTAATCTCTGCAACAACATATACCAATCCCGTTGTTTCATTAAAAGCGCCTTCAAGTCTTATGATGTGCCCTTCCCAAAGCTTTTTTATGCCTGAATACTGTGTCGATAAAATAACTTTAGGCAGAATTCTTGGCTGTTTATCACGATTTCCCTGCGATTCAATTGGCCAATCGATATAAGACAATTGATCTTTGGTAATTGGAAGACGAATTTCAGCGATATCTGTTGCATAGAGGCGAGCAAGCGTGACACCAGGCTGAACAAATTGACCAAGACCTACTAATTTTTCACGTATTTTCCCGGAAAAAGGGGCGCGCCACTCACAACGGTTGCGCAGCAGACGTGCATGTGCTAAATCTGCCTCTGCTGCTTTTAATTTGGCACGTGCTTCTGCTAATTGCGGTTCACGAAGCATTAACGGCGTCGGTGGCCTCTCTTTACTAAGCACCTGCCATTCATAACGTGATTGACCCGCTTCCTCCTCTTCTCGTGCCAGGCGATGTTTTGCTTCGGCAACCAAAGCTTGTGCCCGGACAATCGCATGATCGTAATCACGTGGATCTATTGTCACTAATACATCACCAGCTTTGAAACCGCCTCCCGTTACAAAAACCGAATGAAGCTTTATGATTCTTCCCCCTACTTCCGGTATAAGATCAATTTCCGTTCTTGGAGTAACAACACCTTGTGAGTAGATATTTAGCGTAAGTGTTTGTGGAATGGCTTGTACCACTTGTACAGCGGGGATATCATTCTGGGGTAAGGATTGATTTAGGTCTGAGCGAGAATCAATCAGCATCCACGCCACTGCACAACCAAATAACAAAATCACGATAGGCAACATGACTTTCAGTTGTGAAGTTAGACTGTTCACAAGCTTCCTCCTAAAGCAAGATAGAGGTTGATTCGATTATTCAATAATTGCCGCTGAACCGCTAGATGAGCACTTTGTGCATTGAGTGCGCTTCGATAACTATCTAGCAATGTTAGAATCTGTATGTATCCAAGACGGTAGGAATAAAGCGCCAGTTCACGGCTTGCACTTATTTGATGAACAGCTTCTCGCAACATTTTTTCTTGCTCACGTAACCATTCCTCGGTAGCTAACGCCTGTTCGACTTCACGAAAAGCATTTAGTACGATTTCTTGATAACGGTTGTAGACTTCTTCAACACGTGCCTCGGCAAGATGAATTCCTCCGCGAATACGTCCACCAGTAAACAGAGGTTGAATCGCACCTGCAAATATATTCCAAACTGCCGTACGAGGATCAATCAGGTCTGTCAATGCGCTATCGCGTGTTCCTCCCGCAGCTGTCAAAGTTATGCGTGGTAGTAGCAATTTCTCAGCACTTTCCAAGCGAGCATCTACAGCACGCAAACGTGCAAAGGCGGCAATGAGATCCGGACGTCTGGTCAGTAATTCGGAAGGAAGTCCAATGGGAAGGATTGTTGGAGGATCTGGTAATCCTTGCCAAGCACGTGTATTAGGAGACTCCAAAATTAAATTCACTATCTCAGAAAATGCACTACTATCGGGATAGCGTCCCAGCAGGATTTCTAATTGTCGAGTAAAATGCTGTACTTGGTTTTTTGCTTGAGCAAGCTGCGATCTGGCATTAGCCAGGTCAGTGAATGCCAAACGAACATCAAGTCCGCGGACTAAACCTCGCTCAAACCGAGCTTGAACCAAACTTGCGATAACACCACGATCCACGACCGATTGCTCAGCAACCTGGGTTTGCAGTTTTGCTTCCAACAACAAAAAATAGCTTTGTGCAACACGTGCTGCTAAGGAAAGTCGCGCAGCTTGAAGGTCCGCACGTACCGCATGTACTTCCTGGATAGATGCTTCTCTAAAGGCACGAATACGGCCCCAGACATCAACTTCCCAGCTTAAATTAAACAAAGTTTCAAACACACTAAACTGTGCTGAACCGAAACCAGCGCTTTTTATTTGAGATTGTTGATATCCCGGCGCAAAAGAAAATTGCGGCCAGAGTCCTGAACTATCAATACGCGATTGAGCAATGGCTATTTCTACTCGTGCCGCCACTGATTTGAGATCAAAATTGTTTGTCAGCGCCTGATCTACCAATTCACTCAATACTGGGTCATTGAATAATTCCACCCAAATCTCACGCGTAAACTCAATCGAATCATCTTTATGAGTCCATTTATGGGGTATAGATATATTGAGATCAGTCGGTTGACGTTCCGGTGTCAAATTACAACCACTACTAAAAACTAGCAAACATAGCACCAACCACCATTTGTTATTGCATAACATTATTCGAGCGCGAGATTCTTCGTTATGAAACCAAATATTTTGCAAAATTAACTACTTTACCGAGCGTACTCTGGTCGGTAGTAGAGATTTGAAGGCGTATCACTCGTTTTCATCTTGGCCCCAGATTGCGGGTGTTTCATGATGAGAATATTCCCATACGTGCACGGCGCTTCTTCAGCCAAATGACAATACCAGTAACTGACAACATGGCGATAATAAAACCAAGCATGAACACAAAAATACGATATGGTAAGCCAAAAATATTCGCCATGTGTAGCGCATATAGCCAACTAGTCACAGTATTGCCACTGTATTGACCGCTCGGCAGTAAAACCAACTTAAACTCACCGGTATTAGCGTCAAAAAAAACATGAGTTGCGCCACGTTTATCCTGAATATCTCGAGAACTGCGCACAACATAGTTATAAACACCTCGTTCACGATCTAACCGAAGAGCCACGACTTGTAGAATTTTGAAGTCATGTATTTTTGCTTGTTCGTCCATGAATCGTTCCCCGATGACTTGTGCTTGCCGCCAATCTATCTTAGGATCATGTAGTGGTTCATCCAGTTTAGGAAGTTCTGTCCATGGCGTTTTGTAATCAAAAACGGTACGGGTAGCCCATGTGTAAGCGGTATCCCACAAATTCATATATACGCTAGACCAGGCAAAAATAAACAAAATTAACCATGACCACAAACCGCTGGCACGGTGCAAATCGAAATTAAGCTTATAAGTACTTGATCTCCAGCGAAACTTCCAGGCTGGCAACCATCTCTGGCACCAATTCTTTATGTCTAGTGTAGAAGAAGTACTCGTTGGTAGTTTTCTCCTGCGCAGTGGTAAAGTTAAATAAAAACCCACAAAACAATCAACCGTCCAGATCAAAGCACAAATACCTAATATCCACATGCCGAGACTACCCAATGCTAGGGTATAGTGTAGCTTGTAAATAAATGGCATAAAATTAATCATACCCTGCGAAATTGCACCAAAATAGCGTCGAGCCAGCTCTTCACCGGTATAGGGATCAAGGATCATCTGATTGAAATCCAGTTCACCCGTTTGACCATTTTTATCTAATATTGGATCTATCATTACCAATGTTGCTTCCTGGTTGGCCTCCATTAGTACAGCGTTCACCCGAACGTTGGGCACTCGCTGTTCAGCAAGCTCTGCTATCGTAGCTGGGTCCAATTCATCTTTAAAAACTTTTCTTGGGTATAACTGAGGGTTAATCAAACGCTCCAGCTCTGGGTAGAACGCAAGTAAGCTGCCAGTTATGGCTACAATGATCAAAAGACCAGCTGTGACCAATCCGGCCCAACGATGAAGCAAGTTCCAATAATGACGCGTCATTGCGACTCCTATTTTGATTGATATATCAGCCATGAATAACTGCAACCTTAAACTGATCATTATTGATTCAGATTAATACTCAAATCTTATTGAACCCATAAAAGTAAGAGGACGTCCTGGAATATTGTTGTTGATCGTTGCCCCAAATTGCTGGCTGTCTCCATTGAGAAAATATTTTTGATCAAGAATATTATTAACATTAAGCTGTGCAACAAGCCGACTCTTGCGTACTTTCAATGCATAAGACACAAAGGCATCCCAACGCTGATACCCCCCTAACTGTAGGGTATTACCGGTATCAGCTTGTCTTGAACCGACTAGAAAAACACCTGTCCCGATGCTCAATCCTTTCATGTCTTGTTGCTGAAAATCATATTTTGCCCATACACTTCCAGAGTGCAAAGGCACATTAGGCAATCGGTGACCTAAATTTCCATCGTTATCTTTGGTAATCTGGGTATCGGTATAGGCATAGGTGGCAATCAAATTCAATCCCTGATAGATCTCACCGGTAACATCCATTTCAACCCCTTGACTGCGGGCTTCTCCAATCGTGTCAAAGATCGGTGAATCCAAAGCAAGACGAGTCAGAACATTCTGTTTCGTTAAATTAAAATAAGCTGTGTTGGTGTTTAATCTTCCATCAAATAATTCCAACTTGAAACCTGCTTCGAAATTGTTGGAGGTTTCTGGAGTGAGCGGTTTACCATCTTCAGAACGACCATTATTAAAACCAAAAGACTCCACAAAATTACCATAGAGCGATAACCATGTAAGAGGCTGATAAACGATACCAACGCGCGGGCTGAAAAAATTTGTTTTGACTGGATTAAAATCATTGTTCTGGAGCGGTTCTGCCGCAAAAGCCTGTTTAGATTTTGCCCAATCATAACGACCGCCACCGAGGATATGTAACTTATCCCACAAGGTAATTTGATCCTGGAAGTAGAAACCGTGCCAGGATTCTTGGATATAACCAAAATCATTTGGCGCATTCCTGCGCAAATTATTCAGTTCTTGAAAATCTAACGATGGAAAAACTGGATTGAATACATTTACAAAGGTGAAATATTTTTCCCGTTGTTCCTCAGTTCCTGCAAATGCAGCAAATCCTCTATTAGTGGTTTCTTTATTATAATAATCCCAGCCAAGCAATGTTTTGTGCTTAATTCCCCAAGTAGTAAAGTCTCCTGTTAGGTTTAAATAGACTGTTTGCATATTTCGATTAAAATTTTCGAAATACACACCTCTACGCACAAAAGGATCTGTCGCAGTGAGGCGAGTTTGAAATGCAGCTGTTGGAGTGTCACGAAACTGATAATCAGCCCACATGGCAGCTACACCATTTTGTAATTTGAGATAGGGATTGATTTGATGCGACCAGTTAAAATCAACCAACTTACTTTCAATCTGATCCCTAAAACCAGGTTGATGAAAAGAACGACTGATTGGCACATTGACGATTCGATTGTCTATCGTAGGCAACCCACTATCAAATGGTAATTTCTCATCGCGATATTCAAATGCCAGATTGAATTCTGTACTCTCAAGCGGACGCCAGGATAAGCTAGGGGAAATGAAGAAACGGTCCCTGCTGGAATTGTCCCGGAAAGTTTTGTCATCTAGGTATGACAGATTCAAACGGTAAGCAAGTTTGCCGTCCGATGTTATCGCCCCCGTGGCATCTGCTGCTGTTCGGAACAATCCGTAAGAATCGAATTGCTGCTGCAGCGAATAATGGCGCGTAGCTTGTGGTTTTTTAGTGATCACATTGATCATGCCGCCCGGATCAATTCTCCCGTAGAGCATTGCTGCAGGCCCTTTAAGTACCTCAACGCGCTCGATATTAGCCATATCAATCGTATGCTCTGGTAAACGTACGCCGTCACGGAAATGTGCCAATGTTGGAAATCCTCTAATTAGAAAAGAATCGTACTGACTGCCAGCCCACAGCTGTTGTACACCACTAATATTCTTCACACTATCTTCCAGACTAATTACCTGCTGATCCTTTAGAACTTGCTGCGGTATAACTTGTACGGAAAAGGGGGTTTGCATGATTGGTGTATCCGTCTTTGTCACCGAAACTACACTAGGCACCATATAGCTTTGCTTTAAGGAGTTCCCATCACTTTGAGATGTAACCAAAATCTCTGGTAAAACTTGAGTAGCTGCATTGCTTTTTTCCTTATTTGCAGCTTGTTGAATCAGTACATATCCAACTTCGTTTTTTTCAAAGGTAAAGCCACTATTTTTTAGCAATGCGGCCAGGCCTGTTTCGATAGTGTGTTTGCCATCCAGACCTTTAGTTAATGAATTCTTAACTTTGTCAGCATCCATCGAGATTGCGATGCCCGATTGACTTGCAAATTGATTTAATGCTTTCGTAAGTGGACCAGGCGGTATGCTGTAATGTATAGCATCAGTAGGAGATGACTCAGCTTGTGCCGTCACTGGTAGTATGATCATCCAGAATGCGGGTAGCACAACAAGTACCAACAATTCATGAGCTAAGTACTGATTGAATGTCGATTTATTAATATATCGAGAAAAACAAAGCATAGTTTGTTCCTTTATTATTAGAATTAATTGTTCTTAATAACTAAGACGAAGAGAAACAAAAATGCGGAACCAAATTGGACGCTAAAATTTAAAATAGCAAAAATTAGCTTTAAACCAACTTGTGATTGCTAGGGCAGTTGATTCAATTGATATGAAGATGTTAGGTGATTTTCTATTGGGTCAATAGCCTCAACCATTATTAACCATGGTGTATATGAACGTGTTCGAATCGGAAAATTTCTTGTCAGCAAATAGAGTGCTTTATTCGTATTATCAAGCGGCAACACCGCACTCACTTTCATATTTGATAATTCCCGAGAATCATATCGAATTACACCGGGGTGATAACTAGAAAGGATTTCAAGTACCTGCGAGAGAGGTTGATTTTCCACTACTAGATGGCGAAATTTCCAAGCATCTTCAATCTCGCGGATATCAACTGCCTTGATGTCACCAATCCATCGGTTTGAAAATTGCACACGCTGGCCAGCAGTCAGAATAAGCTCTGTTCCAATGTCGCTGGTTCGTTGACTATTGACTCCTGATATATCGATTAGCGCTTGGGACTCCAGCATAGTCAGTGTAGTGGTTTGCTCATTTAAGCTAACGATAAATCTTGTTCCTAACGCTCGAATTCGACCATGCCGAGTTTCTACTTGAAAAGGCCTTACAGAATCATGAGCTACATCGATCATTATTTCACCCTGAACTAATTCCAGATTTCTCACAGCAGCGTCAAAGCGAGAATTAACAGCGCTTGCGCTGCTGATTGTGAGAATACTGTCATCTGTCAGTGTTTGGATATGCCATTCACCATTAGTTGTCCGAATATCTGCTAGCAAATAAGTAACTGGATAAAACTGTAGCGCGAGCCAAATCGGCATAACTAATAAAATAACTAACATCAAAGTAACGCCTAGTTTCCTGGTACGCGAAAACTTGCGGCTTCTTGTCAGAGATGCTTCAATCGCAACCCGAGCTGAAGATAGGGGCGTAGTTTTACGTAGTTGCTCAGCTTGTCCGATCAACGACAGCATTTTGTGAGCAATTTCAGCACGGCGTGAATCAGTTTGTTGCCACTGTTCAAACTCTATTTGAAGTGCAGCACGATCGGTTGAAGTTAAATCCTCTGACAAACGCACAATCCAACTTGCAACTTGCGCGGCAATGTCTTCGGTTGTTATTTCAGAAGATAATTGATCCAATTTATTAGGTTTCATTTCAAGGCAATTTACTCTAATCTGATGCATGAAATAAATAACAGTGCACGAGTGCCTGCGCCAAATATTTACGCACCATCCTGTCTGAAACACCAAGTTCTTCGGCAATAGCTGTTTGATTTAATCCGTCGAGGTAATGCAATAGAAAAGCCTTACGAGGCTTTTCTGCAAGACTGGTCAATGCCTGGCTAATTTTGTCTAATATCTGAATAGCAGATACGATATCCTCTGCAGAAGGAAGCTTACCCATTGCTTCTGACATACCCGCAACTTCAGCAAGATAAGCCTGCTCAATTCTTTGTCTCCTCGATTGATCAATTAGCAAGTGTTTTGCTGTAGTTACCAGATAGGCTCTGGGTTTCAGTAAACAAGGCAAATGAGATAAAGAGAGAATACGTGCAAACGTATCATGTGCAATATCAGCTGCTTGATGTTGGCAGTTCAGCTTTTTCTGAGCCAAGCAAACAACCAGTTATGATGATCACGATAAAGTGTGTTAATTGCAGCTGTAAGGGTATTTGTTGCGACTTCAGTAATACTTGCTGATGGTGGCACAACGTCTTCATTATGATTACAAACAGGCTTCGACATCAATTCTGAACAACATGATAATTACAGAAATAGGAATTATCAGCACATTGCACTACAATTGGAATGTGACAAATTGTCGCAGTCTGATTAGAATTTAAAATTGCATAAATTAATTCTTTACAATGATAATGGCGGTCAATATTTATCGATTTGCATTACTACTCAATATATTTTTACTTAAAATTTTGAAAAGCATATTGATATGAATCTTTTTCGCATTTTATTATTGCTCAGTATTACGGCTCTATCTTCCTGTGGATTTCAGTTGCGAGGACTTGTATCCAATCTTCCCTTTGAAACGATTCATGTGACAGCGCCTCCAGGTAACCCGATTGGAATCGATGTGGAACGCGCGATTCGTGCTGGAACCGATACCAAAGTTGTTGGATCCCCCGAAAATGCACAAGCTATCCTTCAGATCATCAGCACCAATAATGAAAAAAAGATACTTTCACTTTCTGCAGGAGGGAGGGTAAGAGAGTTCCAGCTTGGCTATCGCGTTGCTATTCGGCTGGTTGATCCACAAGGCACTGAAATTGCCCCAATCGATGAAATTAACTTGACACGCGTACTGCCTTTTCTCGATGCACAATTACTTGCGAAGCAAGCTGAGGAAGAGATGCTTTATAAAGATATGCAAATCGATGCAGTGCAGCAAATCATCCGCCGACTTGCTGCTATCAAAACTACACCTAAAAATAACTAGAGCGCATTCTCTTCCTGGTTAATTAGGCCTGGACTCGTATTCTTCCCGGTTGATAAGCTACAAAATAAAAGCCAATTAAACCAATCAGAATCAAGGACAGGCTCGTAGGCTCGAAAACGACACTCGTCGGCGGTTCACTGATTTCCCTCCCAATTTTTGTCTTTACTGCATCGCTGAAGCTATCAAACCCTCCATCCGCAGCAATCAAGAACGCATTAGGGCCACCCACAATATTATCCTGGAACCAATCCGCCAAGCCTAAGAAACCCAAGTCTGTGTTATCAATGGGCAAGCCATTTATCGTTTTAGTTAACCCTTCCCCTACTGTCTCTAGATCAAGAAAGTGATCACGGGCTACCGAAGCTTGCGTTCCCGTATTTCGGATACCATCACTGGATACATCGATTACCCAACGATTCCCTTCAAAACCATTATCACTAAATTTAGGCGTAACAAACTGGATTGCGCTGCCTGGAGCTGTCCCTCCGCCTAACCCAAAAGCACGATCGACATTATCGATCGCATCAGCAAATGCATTGGCGCTTGCCGCGTTAGTAATCTGTGTCCAACCGACGCTAACCGATTGCTGATTGGCACCAGACCATTCGATATAAGTCACCGCAATGCCACCTATCGCTGCAAATGAAGCAATCGCATCCTGAATAACCGGATCTTTGAATGCGTTAACATAGCCATTTTTTTGTTGCGCATACTCCGATGCATCAACACTTCGCGATACATCCACCAACAAAGCTAACTCCAAGCTAACGGGTATAGCAAACAGTTGCTTATAACTAACTAATAGTATTAGTAGCATAAAAAAACTGGCAATTCTTTGCTTTCTCATCATGTCTCTCCATACTTAAAATATAAAATCAATCCCCTGGTGATCGTGAAGTAATGCAAAATCTAGGCCAACCATTGTAATTCATTGATATAGAATGGAATCTTAGAATAGAACGTCATTTTGGCTTTAAGTTTGTAAATATCCTTGACAAAAATACTAACGACTGTACCAATAACTTCATTTCATTTAAATTTAGACTTAATTCTTCCTGTATTGATATATGCGAATTAAACCCGAGCAACTCTCTCAGTTATTGAAAAAACAACAAACCCAGTGTTTTACGATCATGGTGGATGAACCTTTATTATCGATCGAAGCGGCGGATACCATTCGCCATTCCCTTTATCATCAAGGTGTAACTGAGCGAGAAATTTTCACAGTGGATCATCGCTTCGAATGGAGCAAAATCACGCAATGGAGTGATCAATGTTCTTTGTTTAGTACCTCTAAATTGCTTGATCTCCGAATTCCGACAGGCAAAGTAGGCAATGATGGCAACACAGCACTTGTAACTTTTCTTGATAATCTCTCGCCTGATTTATGGTTTATGGTAACGTTACCGACGATTGATAAAAAAAGCCAAGCAAGTAAATGGTTTACTGCATTAGATAACCGCGGCGTGATCGTAGCAATCGATTCAATCGAACGAACCCAACTTCCACAATGGATTCAGCAGCGATTCCATGCGCAAAAGCAAGCCATAGCACCCGATGCATTACAATTGTTAGTCGATAACGTAGAAGGAAATTTACTGGCCGCACAACAGGAAATCCTCAAGCTTGGTCTCCTTTATCCCGAAGCAACGCTTTCTGTTGAGCAAGTCAGAAATGCTGTGTTTGACGTCGCACGACATGATGTATTCGATTTACCTGAAGCCATGCTCACTGGGGATATTGTGCGCTTTACGCATATGCTGGAAAATCTACACAGTGAAGGTGTCGCTCCCCCCCTGGTCTTGAGTATCCTCGTCGACCCGCTCCGAAAACTATTGTTACTCCACCGCGGTGTTAGTGAAGGAAAATCGCTAGGGTACTTATTCAAGGAAATTCGAGTTTGGGGTCAACAACAGACATTATTATCCTCAGCGATGAAGCGCTATGCCCCCCCTTTACTAATGGAAGGGCTGACGCATGCCGCGCTGATCGATAAAATGATCAAAGGGATTAAACAAGGTGAAATCTGGGATGAATTCCTACAATATGGACTGCGTTTTGCCGAGCGCAGCCAAACAAAATCATTTGAACGGCGTATACTGCAAACTTAACAAGAATCAATCAATTTTAGAAAAATAATGAAAGCTAAAATCAAATGGCAAGAAGGTGTTAGTTTCTCTGGAGAAACCGAAAGTGGGCATACGCTGATCATGGATGGTGCACCTGAAGCAGGTGGTCTTAATCTAGGACCACGGCCTATGGAAATGATTTTACTGGGTCTGGGTGGATGTACTGCGTTCGATGTGGTAATGATATTGCAAAAAGGGAGACATTCAGTAACGGATTGTTTCATTGAAATCGATGCAAAGCGTGCAACAGAGGATCCTAAAGTTTTTACCCAAATTCATCTCCACTTCATCGTATCTGGGAAAAATTTAGCAGCACACCATGTCGAACGAGCCATCGACCTCTCTGCTGAAAAATATTGCTCTGCTTCGATTATGCTGAAAAGTACAGCAAATATCACGCATGATTTTGAAATCATTGACGTCTAATCCCAAAACTTCTACCTTACAGACTCAGCTTTTAACTATCGCTGCAGTGTAGTTTTGATCATAATCACGTAAAATTCTCATCAACAACCTAAATAATTTATGCCATGAATAACGATAATAATGATGATCATAAATCGGATGAATCTTTACACGAAAATATGCGCTATTTTCTTTTCTGGATGATAGAGCAGCAAGAGTTACTCCATCAAAAGAATGTCAGAAAAGCGCAGTGTTTTATCGCACTTATTAGAACACTGCATTTTGTCAAAACCCAGCCTTGTTCATCGAATACTCATAAAGTTTCTACGCAGTTTATAGCCCGGAAATTAAATCAGCTTAGCTGTCATTAGCTACGATACCGGCACGGTTATGCAATTTCCAATGAGAAACATTCTCAGATCAAGCATCAGCCACGCTGGATGTTAAAAATAGATCATGGAAATGATTACCGAACGAATTGGGAATGAATTAGCAAAGTTCTTATCAAAGCCAGTAAGACAAAGCATCCAGGTCGCCATGATCTCTCAAGAACAACTGCTGGCCACGCTCCAACCCGCTGACGTACTTCTTGTTGAGGGCAATACTCGGATTAGTACTGCGATTAAGTATCTGACACAATCCAGTTGGTCTCATGCTGCGTTATATATTGGGAACGCATTACCTAACGATAGCCCTTGGAATTTACCGCAGGTTCTAGTTGAAGCAGATCTTAAAGAAGGCATACGCGCAGTAACCATTGCACAGTATGCACAAATGCATACGCGAATTTGCCGCCCCATCGGTTTAAATGATGATGATCGGAAACATCTCATTAATTATGCAATTACGCGTATTGGTCAACAATATGATTTAAAGAATATCTTTGATCTAGCACGATACTTATTTCCAGCCCCCCCCATTCCGACACGATTCCGAAGAAGATTACTTGCCCTAGGCAGTGGAGACCCAACTCGCGCTATCTGCTCGACACTGATCGCTCAAGCATTTATGTCTATTCACTACCCCATCCTGCCCGAAGTCCAAAGAACCTGGTCAGATGATCCTATGCATGCCGATTGTCACGCTGAAATCTATCATATCCGACATCACAGCTTGTATACTCCCCGTGATTTTGATATTTCCCCTTTTTTTGAAATTATCAAACCCACGACTCGCGATCACTTTGATTACCACGCTTTAACTTGGGATTCTGAAGCAAAAAATAACTAATACTCACCATGTTTGGTAAGAAACTTAGATATTCCACCAAAAAATCTACCGAGTTTGTTCAAATCCATTTCAGGCACAATGCCTACTCATCACTTTGCCTGCTGCGGTAATAATCATCGCCAATGAAATAGCACCAGGGTCGGGTGTGCCGATGCTCTTTTCTGCGTGAGGACGCGCACGACCAATGCGCGGCAGTAAATTGCGGGTTTGTTGCGCTGCTGTATTCGCAATATCAGCGGCATCTTGCCATGCAACCACCACTGAAACACCCCGTGCAACTGCTTGATCGAATGTAGCGGAAAAAGGTTGCAATACATCCACAAGGGTCTTGTCACCAGGCTGCGCTTTACCGCATTGCATTACCTCGCATAGTGCAGCAGCTATGCTGGCTGCAACAGTCGCAGTATCAGGTACGGTTGTATCGCCTAATTTATTTCCGAGTGTACTGAGCATTACACCCCACAGCGCCCCAGACGTACCCCCTGCGCGTGCAGCCCAGGCCTCTCCAGATAAGGTTAGTAATGTTTCAATGCCAGCTTGTGCATCATGGGCTTTTTTCGCGGCATCAAGCGCTGCTGATACCCCCCTTAGCATACCGATACCATGATCACCATCACCCGCCACAGCATCCAGACGCCCGAGTTCTTCTTGTTGGGTTTCAATGATCTGCTTGGCCGATGCAAAAATCTCCAGGATGATCGCTGCAATCCGTTGCGAAGCAGGAGAACCCACAGTCACCGGTTGACCGGCCACTGCAACCTGCGGGATGAGGACAGCATCAGTCTCTGGTGCAAAGCGTGGAATAGCGCCTCGTTTAAAAGCGGGTGTATCTGCGGCAGCCTTCCAGTAAATTTCGAGCTCATCATTTAGCCAGAACAACGTCAACGAAATACCTGCCATGTCAAAGCTGGTAATAACGCGATCAACAACCGGTTCGACGATAATCAATTCACGACTGTGCAATAACTGATCAACCTTGCGATAAACAACAAACAATTCTTCCTGCGCTACACTCCCCAAGCTGTTCAATAGCACACTGATACGGGTACCTTCGGGCAAATCGCCAGCCGGTGAAATATCCTGTAGCAATTTCTTGACTAACATTTCAGCTAAATCATCCGCTGGAAGCGCATCTTGCTGATAGAGACCCGGTTCCCCATGGATACCCATCCCAACTGCCAACTTTCCGTGCTCGACCTGAAATAGCGGCTGCTTGGCGCCCGGTAGCGTACAGCCAGAAAATGCGACGCCCAGGGTCCGAACACGTGCATTGGCTTCATTGGCAATGCGGCAAACTTCATCCAACGATTCTCCACTATCAGCCGCTGCAGCCGCCACTTTGAATACCGGTAATGCTCCAGCGATACCACGGCGTAGCTGGCGCTCCGCTAGTGGCGCTGACGCAATATCATCGGTCACTACCACTGCACGCACATCGATTCCCTGCGCCTGCAATCGCGCTTGCGCTTGATTAAAATTGAGCACATCACCCGCATAATTAGCATAGCAAAGTATGATGCCACCCCCTGCATAAGCTGCCAGAGCGACATCATAGATTTGCTGCGCAGAAGGTGACGCAAATACATTACCCATTGCAGCACCATGTACCAACCCAGGTCCTACCAATCCCCCAAATGCCGGATAATGCCCAGAACCCCCTCCAATGATAACAACTACCTGCCCAGGCTCTGCTTGGTGACAACGAACCACACCACCGTTAACTGCAACGATAAGATCACGATGCGCTGCTGCAAACCCTTGAATCATCTCTTCTACAAACATATCAGGCTGGTTACAAAGATAAGTCATAATCAATCAAAATTATTAGAAGGAGCGTTATATGTATCACATATTAAATCAGAAAAAATATCGATTGATTACCCTGCGCCGCAAATACTGACTCTATTCTCAAATAGCCGAGCTACAAATCATCTTCAATTATTACTGATTCATCAGAAAGAAAAGTACATGACATTGCTGTGGAAAGTTGCTTGTTTACATTTATTATGCTTTGGTACGATTACAACAGGTTTCATGACCACTTAGAGATACATTGTATTGCAAAACCAGGTACCTTTCTGTGTATATCGCTTTGGTTCTATAACAACCAAAGACTGCATTCAAACCAGGATTACAAAAAAATCCGAATCAACATGAAACAGAAACGATGAAAACTGCCTGATTGGGGTATCCAGTTTTATTTGATCGAGAACCACCCAAAAACATCAAAGCTGATTTTGCCAAAGGTCTAAGTTGATGCCAACTAGGAAATTAGCTTAAATCACAATTGTAGAGTAATCCTCCGCTATATTGATGCAAGCTGACCCTTATATTCTCCTAGGGTGCTACTCCTATGGTGTAGAGTAACTTAGCTACTATACCCAATATCGACACCACCAAGAAAATAAATCCAAGAATTGTTCCAATAGTGATTACTTTACTTTCTTGCCACAGCTTCCTGAATTTACTTAGGCTCGTCATTCTCTTTAACGATTGAACTAGCTCGGGCATCATATCAAGCATCAAGGATTCTCCTTACAGGCCTATTCTGGGTGAGAATGGTGGATTGGCAATGCCGGGTGACCATACCCATTTGCGCCAATTACAAGTGCAACCACTTTCGCCAGGGATCCAGCCTGGGGGTTGATAGGGACGGCCCGTGGCTCAATGTATAGGAATCTCCGCTCGAATCAATCAATGGAATCAATCAATGGGGTCAGACTCGATTGAACTTCTTGTTTTGTCTAAACTCATCTGATTTTCTATCTCCACCCTTTGTCAGTTTATCCGCTCTACGGTTAAGTTGCGCTTCTATCTTTTGCTTGAAATAATCACTTCCTAACACCCAAGCCTTGTTTGTAGCTTCTCTGATGTTTGCCAAGTTTTGCTCATCTATTTGCCCGTTAAACAAATCACGGTATCGCGCTTGTCTTTGTGCCTCGTCTTGATCTAATGCAATATACATCGAATGCGGCGTAATTAGCGCATCATATTGCCCCAAAGCATTGCTGCGATAACTACTCCACGGGTATTCCGATGGGTGCTTAACCATATTAGCACGTAATGGATTAAGCTCTATGTAGCGATAGCACAACAGGACGTATTGTTCGCTGTCTATCAAGCTGGCTTTATAGCGTCCTTCCCATAAGGTGCCGGTGCGTTGATACGTATAGTTGTAGTATTGCACATAATATCGCCCCAGCATTTGCATCATCTTGGCGATGCTTTCGGCTTTGTGTGGGGTCGCTAGCAGGTGAACATGGTTGGTCATTAGCACATAGGCGTGGATGCCACATTGATGCTTTTTGGCTGCATCAGTCAACTTATCCAGAAAGAAACGGTAGTCTTCTTCTGCATTAAACACTGGCTCGCGGTTGTTGCCACGAATAATG
>SSFW01000152.1 GCA_008015595.1 Nitrosomonas sp.
GGCACTGCCATATTAACGGTATTGAATCGTTTTGGAGTTTTACTAAGCGGCGACTGGCAAAGTTTAATGGTGTATCAGTTAACTTTGAATTGCATCTAAAAGAATCTGAATGGCGATGGAAAAAACAACCTGATGAGCTTGCTAGCGAACTATGGCAACTCATCAGATATTATTAATCTCTGCTAGTCTAGAGCCTTTAGAATATAGTCTATCCTAAAATGTTCCAGTTTTGAGTTGTATAATCTTACCTATATCAGCAACTAGCAGAACTGCTATAAAGATCGCACTAGACACTATCGCACGATGGATGATCACTAAAGGCTTACTTATGCAAGAAATATTATCAAAGAAGACACAATATAATAACAATAAGCTACATAAACGCTTACGCCGACTGGTTGGAACAGCGATTGCTGATTTTAATATGATTGAGCCGGGAGATCGGATCATGGTTTGTTTATCCGGCGGAAAAGATAGCTATGGATTATTGGATATTTTGTTAAATTTACAAGCGCATGCTCCGCTTGATTTTGAATTGGTTGCCGTTAATTTGGACCAAAAGCAACCTGGTTTTCCAGAGCATGTCTTACCTGAATATTTAGCTCGAATCGGTGTTCCTTTTCGTATCGTCGAGCAAGATACTTATAGTGTAGTAAAGCGAGTGATTAGCGAGGGCAAAACAACCTGTAGCTTATGTTCTCGTTTGCGTAGAGGTGTTCTGTATCGTGTCGCGAAAGAGCTTGGGGCAACTAAGATTGCGCTGGGTCATCATCGGGATGATATTCTTGAAACGTTTTTCCTCAATCTATTTTATGGCGGTAAGCTTAAGGCAATGCCACCAAAATTAGTTAGCGATGATGGGAATCATATCGTGATTCGTCCCCTCGCTTATTGTAAGGAAAAGGATTTAGCAGCCTACGCACAGGTTGCCAATTTTCCAATTATTCCTTGTAATCTGTGCGGTTCTCAGCCCAATTTGCAACGACAAGTCATCAAGGAAATGATGCAGCAGTGGGATAAGAAATTTCCGGGTCGAATAGAAACAATGTTTACCGCGTTACAGAATATCCAACCTTCACATTTGGCTGATATTGCGCGCTATGATTTTCAGGGGCTTAAGGCGCATGGAAAAGCCGATGCAGATGGCGATAAGGCATTTGATGAAGAACAATTTGAGCCTACGATTGCAGCGCTAATGCCATTTTCTGATGATTCATCCGTTTATCAGGTTGCCTCGACACAGGATAATCATAACGGTTTTAAATAAACTAATGGCGGTTATGGTTTCTTTTATAAGCAATGGGTGGCGCAAGCTTATAAGTTATCAAGACGAGTAGTGCAAATAACAGGTAAATACTGGTTAACACATATTCTGGAAAATCATAAAATAAAATCCGATGCAACCACTGTTGCATAAAACTTTGCTCTGATCCTGTTCCGCGTAATTCATGCTCCCATGCTGTTAATGGGCAGGTAATACCGATCAGAGATTCACCGACGACAAACAAGATGGCGGCGAGGTGTGTTAACCTAAAAGTGAAGTTTCTGATAAAAAGCCAGTTGAACCAAGTACCTAGCCAAATAACCGGCAGGCTAGCTACTACGAATAAAACAAAAACAAAATGAATTAACAGAACGATGTCAGCAGTGTGCACGTGCTGGATGATTATTAAAGTAACGGTTTAATGATTTTTTCAATTTCTTCGATTTTGATGCGACCTAAATGACTATAAACAATTTCACCCGCACGGTTTAAGATAACAGTAAATGGGAGTGCTCCCTGGGGATTCCCCATTGCCTCGGCCAACGAAAATGCATCAAGCTCTCCTACGACGACAGGGTAATTAATTCCAAAATCGCGACTGAAGGAGGCAACTCGATCCGGTTGATCTACAGCGATCCCAATTAAAACAAGCCCTTTATCGCGATATGTTTCTTGGGCTTGTATAAACTCCGGAATTTCTTCCTGGCACGGTGCACACCAGGTTGCCCAAAAGTTTACCAGCAACACATTTCCCTGCCATTGTGAAAACGGCTGCATATCCCCTTTAACATCAGGAAGACCGGAAGAAAAGAACTTTTCTACCCCCCTTTTCTTTTCATCGCTACTTAGTTGGGGTGTTAGTTGTTGTGCCTTGAAAAAAAAACCAGCAGTCATTGCACTGAAGGCAATAACAGCATACAGCACGATTTTGCCAAATTTTGACATAAGCTTTTATCCTTGAGAAAACTGAGAATGCGCTATTAAATTAGATTAATACCGCGTTTAAAACCGCTAGAAAATCATCTTTATTGAGGTAGCCGATAATTTTGATATTGGGTATTTCTGTACCGTTACGATCTAAAAATAAAATTCCCGGTGGGCCAAATAGCTTAAAGCGTTTAAGCAAAGCGGCATCATCCGGCGTTCCATGGGTAACATCGACTTGCAGCAGTACTACATCTTTTAATTTTGCTTGTACTCGCTCATCAGAAAAGGTGAATCGCTCCATTTCTTTACAGGAGATGCACCAATCCGCGTAAAAATCAACCATGATGTATTTATCATGAGACTGTGCAATGATTTCGTCTAGCTCAGTAACTGATCTGACCGGTTGGAATGGTAAGTGGGCTAGTTGATCCCATCCCTTTTCAGAGAAACTAACATTGCTAGAGCTACTTGTAATGCTTAATTTTGAGAGAGGCTGTAGAACATCCCTGCTTCCTGATAGGACTCCAATCAGTAATGCAAAACCCGTCAATAATGCGATGACACCAACACCTTTGAGAAATTTACGGAAACCCGAGGCATTAACGGGGAGTGGATCAATTGCATGTAGATAAATTGCCGAAATGATGAGCAATGCAGCCCATAGCAGCATGTAAATTACGGTGGAGACAACAGGTGAAATTAACCAAATAGAGACAGCCAGCAATAAAACACCAAAGAATTGCTTAATTGATTCCATCCAAGGGCCAGATTTGGGAAGTAATGCGCCGGCCGATGCTCCGATTAATAAGAGAGGAACGCCCATTCCAAGGGCCATGACAAATAAAGCTGACCCCCCTAGGACAATATCACGCGTCTGGCTAATATAGAGCAAAGCGCCTGCCAGCGGTGCTGCAACACAGGGACTGACTATCAAAGCCGATAATGCACCCATTCCAAAAACACTGGATAGATGACCACCATGGAGATGGCCGGCTTCTTCTGAAATTTTGCTCTGTAAGAAGCTGGGAAGCTGTAATTCATAAAAACCAAACATTGAAAAAGCGAGTAAGATAAATATCAGGGCGAAGGTGCCCAATACCCAGGCATTTTGTAACACTGCAGAAAGCATTGCGCCCGACAAACCAGCCGCCACACCGGCAATTGCATAAGCAATAGCCATTCCTAGCACGTAAGCAAGGGCGAGCACGAAACCTCGGCCTTTAGTCATATGCTGGCTTCGATTGGCGATGATCCCAGATAAAATGGGGAACATTGGAAATACGCAGGGTGTAAAAGAAAGTAAGAGACCAATACCAAAGAAGCCGGCCAGTATTAGGCCAAAACTGCCACTGGCAAACATTTGTTCAATCTTGAAAGATTCTGTCTCGATTGCGGGTGGACGAGAAGGAGTTTGAAATAACGTAGCAGTACTATCAATGGGTGCCGCCGCGGCATTCCCACTCAATGTCTCAGCAACAGTATTTACGGCTGTTTTGATTGCAGGTAGCGTTACCTCATTTATTTTTTTGATCGGCGCGTAGCAGACACCAACGGGTTCATTACAACCTTGATAGGTTGATGCCAGTGAAAGTTGATCTGGCGCCTCAATTCCTCGCTTTAATGCGATCACTGCCTGAAAAGGCTGATAATAAACTTCTGTTTTACCAAACGTGAGATCATCTTTCATTTTACCAGGCGGTAATGAAATTTTTTCAATCTGAATTCCTTCACTTTGGGGTTCGAATGCGATTTTATCGCGATAGAGGTAATAATTCTTAGCTGGCGTAAAATGAGCGATCAGCGTGTGCTCGTCTTTTACCTCAATAGCGAGTTTAAATGCTTCGTCTGGCGGTAGAAGTTCTTGTTCTGCTTGCCCAAAATTAGCCCCCAATTTTTGTAAAAGGGTCATGACACCCGAGCGACCCTCCTCTTGAGCAATCGCCGGATTAACCGTAAAAAAGAAAAGTACAAATAAAAATGGAAATAAACGCATAACTTAATTAATTAGTAAGTAATAAATCAATTTTAATGAACAGTTTCATCAGCAATCCATTGTAGATAAGCAGGCAACCCTTTTATAATAGGGACCGCTATGATTTCTGGGAGTTCATAGGGATGCAAGGCTTTAATCGTCTGCTCAACCGCTGCATAGTGCGCGGACAATGTTTTGATTACTACCGGCACCTCTGTTGCTGTTTCGGTTTTACCCTTCCAATGATATATTGAAGTCAATTGCGACCCAATATGAACACATGCAGCTTTATGTTGATCGATCAGTTGCTTAGCTAGCCTTAAGGCCCCTTTTTCTTCGGGAAAGCTGGTAAGTATCAGTATTGCTTCCATAATATCTGTTTTGTACACCGAGAAAACTAGATTTTTTCATTTTTTTAGTATTAAACTCAAGCTTTCTTTTAATAACGTAAGATCAGCTAGATCTTCTAGCCATTGAAAAACGAATTGTTTTAAACGTGGGTTCTTAATGATCAAAAGACTATTTTTATTACTGCAGTTTCTCGCCTTCATTGCGCCGATTGGTATTTTTCTAATGTATATCATCATGGATGAAGGAGATCAATTTACCTATGAGCATTACTGGGTAACCGCGATGAGTTTTATCCCCTTTGTTTTCGTGTTGCTGATTAAATATATGTTTTCAGATTTAGACCAAAATAAAAGGGATGACAGATGAAAAAGCCTATTTTATTGATTGGATTATTGATATTAGGGATTGTTGAATGGGCTCAAATTTCTGCAAGCTCAAATACCGAACATGAAATATTTTCAGCTGAAGCAGTAGAAAAAATTACGATTGATGCCGGTTTTGGTTGGGGGATTTTTGGCGGGAGTGTTTATAATGGTAATTCGGATTACACGATAACTCAGATTACCGTTAAATTGACGCCATCCCAAATTATTGGAACATCAAGCACATCGCCATTAGTAGCAGAGCGCTATCATATCGATATTACGGTCCCTCCTTTAACGAAAGCCGCACTTTCAATGCCGCTCGATGCGGATGGCACACTAGAGTTTCTGTGGGAGTTGGTACAAGTTCAAGGTTATAGGGTTTCAGTGAAGTCAAATTAGTTTCTTGTTTTTTCTTAGCCGATTATAATAGCTACTTTGCATAAATTAGTGATGGAGTGTCTATGATCGTTAGGCAAAACATTGTTTTGATTATCGTTGCATTGTTTACTTTTTCTAACTCGGCAGTAGCTACCAATCAAAGTGCTGAGGAAAAAAATCAAACCAGCTTAATAACTGACTCAGCGCAGCAAGCAGTTCAACCTTCAAAGCACTCAATTCTCAAAGAGAAAAAATCGGAGCAACCTGAATCAACAAAACCAATCAAGCCTAATATGGCGGATTATTGCCGAAAACATACTTGCTAATTGGTGCGGAGTATTGATTACATGAAATTGATGACGAATTTGAGTAATTATGTTTTAGCTGCATTGCTTACCCTTTCGATCGCCAATGCCGCAGAGTGGTCTTACGAGGAACAGAAACGATGGGGTAGCATTGAAGATCATAGCCAGCACGAAGTACCTCATATTTATCCTTATGCGGTTTGTAGCATTGGTCAGCATCAATCGCCAGTAGATCTAGCGACATCGCAGGTTTCTAAGCGGCTGAATAACTTGAAGTTTCGTTATTATGCTGACAAGCCTGATTTTTTTAATACGGGTCACGCAGTGCAGGTCAATCTTTCAAATGATTATCAGGGAGAATTATTAGTCGGTAAAGAAGCTTATCCTTTGATTCAGCTTCATTTTCACGAGCCTAGTGAGCATGTAATTGGAACCAAAATATTTCCTGCAGAATTACATTTTGTTCATGTTAGGGATGATGGAAAAATTGCAGTTCTTGGGGTGCTCCTTGAAATTGGAAAAGATAACCCGGTGTTTCAGACTATCTTGGAAAATACGCCACCCCAAGGGGGAGAGCTCAAGCAAGATAGTGACGTGTGGCTTAGCATAACCAGCTTGCTTCCTGAAAAAAGGGATGAGTATTACACTTTAGCTGGTTCTTTAACGACACCACCATGCAGTGAAGGGGTGGATTGGTATGTTTTAACGGATACCACCGAAATATCCGAAACGCAATTGGATCGACTCAAAAGTTTCTTTTCCGGGAATGCTCGATTAAAGCAAGAACTTAACAATCGGGCTATTGCTAAGAAGAAATAACTTTCCCTGTGCGGCTACGCTAAGTCTAATGAACATGCTGCTGATGCTTTGATGTGACCAAAGCAGTAATTTGCTCTCCTGGAATAGGCTTGTTAATCCAGTACCCCTGGAATTTTGCACAACCGGCATTTTTGAGTATCTCAAATTGCTGTTGATTTTCGACGCCTTCTGCTACTACATCAAGCCCAAGGTTTTTGCCCATATTGATGATGGTTTTTACTAAAGTTAAATCATCCTGGTCGGTCAGGATATCTCTGACAAACATCCGCTCAATTTTTAATTGCGCTAATTTAAAGCGCTTTAAATAGCTTAGCGAAGAGTAACCTGTTCCAAAATCATCGATGGATAAGCGAATGCCGAGTGTACGCAATTCATTAATTTTTTTAACGGTATCATCAATATGATTGATCAAGGAAGACTCGGTGAGCTCGAGAATTAGGCGGCTATGATCAATCTGTGATTGCTCAATTTTTCGTTTTAATTTTTGCACAAAACCTGATTCCTGAAATTGAACTGCGCTGATATTTAGTGATAATGTCAAAGATTTAAGTGTGTCATGTTGTTGCCAAAATTGTAATTGTCTAATTCCTTCATCGATAATCCAATCACCAATCGGAATGATGTAACCATTATTCTCGATGAGTGAAAGAAACTCATTGGGGCCGACGATACCTTTGTCAGGGTGCTGCCAGCGTAACAATGCTTCAGCACCGACAATTTGCTGGCTTTGATTAATTAATAACTGATAATGAAGTCTGAACTGATGCTTATCAACCGCTATCCAAAGTTCCTTTTCGAGCTGAGTCCGGCGCTCTAATTCTTGCTGCATATGAGGATCAAAGAAGCGCAGTGTATTTCTTCCGGCACATTTGGCTTCATACATCGCTTTATCAGCCCACTTCAAAATATCATCCGCTTTACTATACTGATCAGAAAACATGCAGATCCCGATGCTGGATGAACCACGATGACGAATATTATTGACTCGATATTCTTGATGAAGCCGACTCAATATTGATTCCGCTATCTGAGTAGTAATGTTCATAGCGTGACTGTCATCGCTACCCAGTTGCTCAAGCATGACAACAAACTCATCCCCACCCAACCTTGCGACCGTATCAGTTTCCCGGATACAGCTTGTAATCCTTTTCGCAGCTTCAATAAGCAACGCATCACCGGCATCGTGACCATGCGTATCATTCAGAAATTTAAAATTGTCGAGATCAATAAATAGCAGCGCATTATAAGTTTTATTGCGCTGGCAAGCAGTGACAGTATGTCTTAATCGATCTAAGAATAAGCGTCGATTGGGTAATTTTGTTAACGCATCATAAAATGCAAGATCAAGAATTTCCTTTTCTGAAGCCTTACGTTGACTAATATCTTCTTTAATCGCGATGTAATAGCAAATTTCATCAGATTCATTGGTAACAGGCGTTATAGTCATGTGTTCATGGTACAAGGCCCCATCTTTTTTCTTATTGATTATTTCGCCTTTCCAAACTTTTTTTGATGAAATTGTTTGCCACATATCCTTATAGAACAACTCGTTTTGTTGTCCAGAATTCATCAAATCTTTTACGTTCATACCAACGGCTTCGTGACGACGATATCCTGTCAATTCGGTGAAAGCAGGATTAATCCATTCAATGGTTGCAGCAGTATCTGTGATCATTATGGCATTTGCTGCAGCCTCTAAAGCGATATTTTGAATCTTAAGCTGAAGTTCAGATTGCTTGCGTTCGGTAAGATCGACATGAGTTCCGATTAATCGTTTAGGATAAATAAGGGTACCGCTATTATCACGCGCCAATGATGCTCTTGAGAGAACGGTGACCCAGTGCCCCCCTTTATGCTTCATCTTAAACTCAGTTTCAAATTTATCTTTGCGCCCTGTGACATAATCATCAACTAACTTGAGAACCCGGGATTTATCTTCTGGGTTGACTAATTTTTCCCAAGTTTTAAGGCTTGGCGACAGTAATTCATGATCGGAATAGCCCAGCATGGCTTTCCACCGGCTAGAGTAATAAACATAATTGGTTTCCATATTCCAATCCCAATATCCATCATTAGCTCCGCTGAGTGCCCAGGAAAGTCTTTTATTACTTAAGATCAAATTTTCTAGAAAAATCTTGTGTTTTGAAATATCAACCATTATTCCCATCACGTGCTGCGCTTTGTTATTTTCTGGGGAATAAATTAATTGCATTTCAACGTGAATGATCTGAGTATTATTTACTTTAAGGCGGCATTCGGTGTGAAAGCTATGCTTGCTCGCGCTTGTTCGTATTAGTTGTAGTTTTTTTCTTAAATAATCATGATCTTGTTCGTGAACAAAATTAAGTAAGGAGTGTTTGACTACTTTTGCTACAGGAAGACCAGTAGTGGTTTCCCAAGCAGGATTCAGGTAAATAAAATGGTTATGTGTATCGAGTTGGAAAATAATATGGGCACCATCCCTAATCAATTGTGCCGCATCTTTCTCAGGTAATTTTATCTCATTTGATAATTCAAGTTTTTCGTATAACTGAATGACTCGTTTTTCGATTTTCTTATTATTCATATCTGTCTATACTAAAAAGTCACTGAAATTAATGTTTATCATAAAGATTCTACGCATATCTGCAGAGATAAATAGCGGTATCAAGTTAGTCATTCCATGCATACTATCGACCAATTTTTATAAGTTTTTGAATTAAGTAGAATAATTTTTGCTTAATCGCTTTAGCTTTCTAACACAAAAACATCAACAGATAAGGTTGTTTTCTAAACTTGCTCAAATTTTTGTTTACTTTTCGGTGAGAACATATCCTTAGATTAGGATATTCGTTAAAATTACGCTCAAGATCGAAATAGGAGTTAGAGAATGGAAATAAAAAAGTGGACCGATGAAGAACTTGCGTCAACCCGAGATAAGCTTGAAGAGTGGTGTGAAAAACAAAAAAAATCTGGAAAGGTGATGTGGATTGTTACTGCACTTCTGGGTGCTTTTGCTGTGTCAACTGGAGCCGTTTTTATCTTTTTTGATGGAATTACTTTGTTGAGCGTCGTATTAATCATCTTGGGAGTGATGACTTGTTTTACCTGGTATCAGAGCGAAAAACGACGTAAAAATAATATAGATTTTCTTGAGGAAGTAAAAAGGGAAATAACACATCGCGCCAAACGTGATAAATAATGATTCGATTACTAACATAATCAATCAATGACAAAGGAATGAATTTACTCTCTTGGATAAAGCAAATTTTTTCTGATCAAGCAGGAAATCAGTTGGGTATCAGGCGAAAAGAGAGTAAATCCTTGGATTTCATATTTGAGCAAGATGATATTAATTGTTTTAAGCACCTATGTCAGTTTGTTTGGATTCAAGGAGAACCGATTCCACTGATCTTCGACTTGTCTAATCACGTTTATGCCAATCAGAAAATAACCTTACCGATGATCGAAAGATTGGTGGCAATTGGGCTGGTTGATTATGCGCCAGAAGGGTATGTCAAAAAGAAGCTTGGTAAACATACACGTTTTTTTTATCATGGAAGATTGACTAAGATAGGATTCGCGCAAGATGCGGGAAATCAGCTCGATTTGGGGGTGGTATTACTGACCAGCTCAGGAAAAAAGCTCTACGCGACTTTGTCACCAATTCGTAATCAACAGTTCTATGAGTATGTTATTCAGCATTGGTTTCAAAAGGGTTTATTACTATCTTCCCCGCTTGGTTCACCACAGCGTCCCCACCTTGTTAATTAGGTGGCTTCTCATTTTCTAATAATTGCCGTATGGTTGCTAATTCTTTAAGCTGATCTTTGCTGAGGATAGGATAAGCTATCTTTAAGGCTTGCAAGGTCTCAACAATGATATGGGATACCAGTAAACGAGCATTTCGCTTATCATCAGCCGGAATTATGTACCAAGGCGCATGATGCGTACTGGTTGCAGCTATGCACTCATCGTAAGCTAATTGATACGCCTCCCAATGTTTATGGGCTTCAAGATCAGTTCGTCCTATTTTCCAATTTTTGCTGGGTTCATCGATGCGGGCAATTAAGCGCTGCCGTTGCTCTTCTTTTGATAAATGCAAGAAAAATTTAATGATCTGAATTCCATTGCGATGTAAATAGTGCTCTAGGTTAATAATATCTTGGAAGCGTTCCATCCATATTTTCTTGGGATCAATACATTCTAGCGGCAAACGCTGCTGTTCCAACAAATCAGGCATTACACGGACGACTATGACTTCCTCGTAGTAAGAGCGATCAAAAATACCAATTCGTCCCCGTTCAGGTAAGCACTTGTTGCTACGCCATAAAAAATCATGATCAAGCTCTTCCAAGCTTGGTTGCTGGAAACTAAAAACCTGGCAGCCTTGAGGATTGACCCCAGACATTACATGCTTGATAACACCGCCTTTTCCAGCTGAATCCATACCTTGAAAAATAAGTAGTATTGCATAGCGGTTATACGCATAAAGCATCTCCTGTAACTGACCAATTTCTTGCTGTGTCTCCAAAAGCAACATCTGATAGTGCTCTTTGGAGGAATAAATAGGTTTAATGTTTGTAGGTCGCTGAGCTAAATTAGCAAAACCTGCGTTTCCAGTGTGGGCGACTTTGAATTCATTACAATCAGAAAGTAAATTTTTCATAAACTGAATCGTTAATTTGATGTCATTTTACGTTTGATAGCGGAGTGTGAAGAAAACATTTCGACCAGGTTGGTTGAAAAATGCGGCTGTTTCGTAATGTTCATTGAATAGATTTTCAAGGCGAGCTTGCAATCGCCAATTTTGAGCGAATGCATACTCAGCGCGCAAATCTACTCTGACAAATCCATTGAGTAATCGCGTATTCTCAGTATCATCGAAACGCTTACCTTCTGCCAGAAAGGTTCCACCAAGCGTGTAGTGATTGAATTGACGGTCTGCATCAATTCTAAAAATATGTTTGGCCCGGCGCGGCAAAATCTTATCATCGGGTGACGATGCATTCTCAGGATTCAAAAGTGTAAAGTTTGCATTGATTGTCCAATTGAGTATTTGAGTATTGAAAACGCTTTCAAGTCCTTGAATTCGAGCACGGTCAACATTGATCGACGAAAACGTTTGGATATCAAACGTAATCAAATTATTAATATGTGTTTCATAGGCATTAATTGACCACTTTCCAAGTTTTGTTGTGCTGGTAATACCCATTTCAAAACTGCGTGATGATTCAGGTCTTAAATTTGGATTTCCTGAGAACGGGAAATAGAGTTCATTAAAATTAGGGGCTTTGAATGCGTTTCCAAAATTTGCGGTTAAACGCAAATTTTGAGTAATTGCATAACCCCAACCGATTCCACCCGTGACCCATTTTCCAAACTGTTCATTATGATCCCAACGCATCGATAATTGTAGATTATGTGCTGCGATGGCAGCTTGATGCTGCGCAAATAACCCCCAATTCCTACGAGAAGTTTCCAGATAACTTTCCGTACTTTTAACCTGGTCATTAAAATAATCAATACCTGCAGTTAATAGCTGATGGTTGCCAATGGAAAAATTGTTCTGCAAGAAAACCGAGTCACGTATGCTGTCAAATTGGCTTAAAAATGTACTTCTTCTGATTTGCTCAGATCGTTCGATTTTATAAGTATCTAATTTCTCGAAACTGCGACCTGCAGTCAAATTCAATTGCCAAAATGAAAATGGTGAATATCGAATAGACCCACCGAGTACTTGTTGCTTCAGTTTCGAACGATTTGCATAACCACCATCGAATTGAGTATCTCCGGCACTATGCAGAAAATGTGCATCAACTTCGAATGCTTGATTAAAGCGATATCCCGCACGTAGCGAGCTTGCCAGGTTCCGGTAACCATCTTTATCTTGATCGTCTACCCGTGAGGCTTCGGTCATGAAGCAACCCGCTGTTTCAGAACCTGTGCACGCATTAAAACCACGCGTACCAATACCACTCATATTGATGTTAAACCAACCTCGATCGCCGCCCCCAGCTAATCCAGCTGATCCATTGATCGAGTTGTAACTACCGCCACCAAAGCTAAAATTAGGTTTAATTTGCCCCCCACCTTTACGAGTGAAGATCTGGATAACCCCCCCAATTGCTTCAGAACCATATAAACTCGAACGCGGGCCGCGCACGATTTCGATGCGATCAATTTGTTGAATTGGAATATTTTCAAAAGAGGTGGTACCTGAAGTGACTGAACCAACACGAACCCCATCAATGAGAACTAAGACATGGTCCGATTCGGTTCCACGTAAAAAAAAGGAAGTCTGCTTGCCCGGCCCACCATTATTAACAATATTTAAGCCAGGAACACCTCGCAATAAATCTTCAACCGATCGCGCTTGTAGCCGTGCAATATCGGCTTGTGTGATTACTGTCGCAGAAGCCAAAGTCTCATCTGCAGTTTGAGCGGTTCGTGTAGCAGTAACAATGACAGGTGGTTGAACATTGTTAGCAGATACGTAGCCTGTAGAACATAGCGCTACGAAAAAACCAAATAAAAGATACGATCTCATTTTTCTTCCTTCGCGCACACCCGCGCAAAAACATTGACTGGATGTGATATTACAAAGGAGAAAAAAATAAATGATGCGCTATTCCATTAAGAAATATGCATCATTTGCTCGATTGCCCTCCGCAATACCTTGACATTCACTCGAGGCCGGTCTCCGGGCTTATGAGCGGAAATATTTTCCCAATCTGCGCCTTCCCGTAGTGTTTACAGTGGCATTTGCAGATTGTTGACTCATCTACCGTTGCGGGGGCAGCGCTGGCCTGTACCAGCTTCCCGTTTCACTCATTAAGCAAAAGCGTAATGAGCACCTTGAGCAGTGTGCGAAGTTATAGTAGAGGGAGGGAGCGTGTCAAGTTTATTATGCTTTTCCAAAATAAGCACAATATTACCGACGTAAAATTGCCCACCAGCGTGCTATATTGAGCAAAGTCATGAGCGATGCAGATACATAAGTCCAAGCTGCTGCAGTTAATAGCTTATGAGCATGTAACTCATCACCTTCTTTAAGATATTTACTCTTTCTCAGCAGTGGTAGTGCTCGCGAGAAACTAGCGTTCAATTCCATGGGTAAAGTAATTATATGTACTAATGCGGCTGAACCCAAACTCAAAAAACCACCTGCTAGCATTAATCCACCGACCAAGGGAGACCGAATGAATATAACGGATACTGGCGCTAGCATCAGGATAGCAGCGCCAAGTTTTTGTGCAGGAGTGACAAGCGCTACAAGTTTGGTACGTAACTTTAGAGCCAAATAATCATCTCGGTCCTGGATTGCATGCCCAACCTCATGCGCTGCAACTGTAATAGCTGTCAATGAAGCATTATTAAATTTATCAGAGGTCAAACGGACAACTTTGTTTAGTGGATCATAATGATCACCTGATTCAGTTAGCTCAACTTTAACATGCGACAAAGATTCTTGATCGAGTAATTGCCTAGCAAATTCAGCCCCTGTATGCGCATAGCGGTTATCAGGATGACTGTATTTCTCCATGACATGTTTGACCCAGTAAGCAGGACCAATAATTAAAGCAATGACTAAAATAATCAATAATAGATAGAGCATGATAGATTAAAAGGCATTATTTTTAGACTTAGATACCGCACATCGCGCGCAGTTCGATTCTGTGCTATCTGATAAAGTATCGAGGGCTTTATCAGAACTGACAAATAAACTAGAAAACGGTACTAGCTAATTTAGTGAGAGGCGGACGGATATAATTTTCTAAGAAAATTCTTTATTTTTGTTTTTAATCCAAATCGATCAAGGAAAATACCAATTTTTGTGGAAAATGAATCTATTTTCGCGTGTAGTAAAACAAGGAATAAATTAATATTGGTTTTTCTCAGAAAAAAGATATCAGCACAAAGTGTGCTATTAGTAGAAAAAAACTCTTTATGTCCACCAGAACCCTTTCCAGGACCTTCTGTAAAGTCAAACATAGCAAAATGACTTTCAAGAAATAAATTTTCTATAACAACCCACTGTAGTACGGTGCCAGGTGACCATTGTGCCATCTCTGGGATATAGCCAAGGTACTGATAAAATAGTATTCCATTAGAAATTGGGCAATATAAATAAGCAACAGGCTTGTCTTGGCAGAATAACAAGTAAGCGCGAACAGAGTCTTTTTGAGCAAGCGCATACATTCGCTGAATAAATAAATCGTCTTCAGGTAAACCCGCAGCTAACATACGCTCTTGATAAGTTTTAGTGGAAACTTGCCTTGCCAGAGGATAAAAAATTTCCATTTCAGCTAGCGTCTTATATTCTCGCCAATCAATTTGGTTACCACAATGATCCGAAAACTTTTTTATTTTGCGTTTCAATGTTGACCGAGATTTAGCTGAGAATTTTTCTAGATATTCTTCTTTTGACCCTGTTAGATCTATAAAGTAACGATGATATTGCTTAGGAAAATATCGTATTACGTCTTGTTTTAACGTAAATCTAGGTAATAGCGCTGTAATTGGCCGTGAGCGAAATAAAACGCCATCAAGTTTCTCGTCAATAGAATCGGAATAATTACTTTCCTCAGTATAAGGATGCTCGTATTCCGTGAAGTGATTTCTAAATACATTCAGCTTCAGATGTGATGTCCAAAGGGTTATTTCACCAATTCGAAATTTAAACTCTACCGATTCTACAGCGTTATTACTCATAGTCTTTATTATCCATACAAGCGACGAGTCGTTTGCTCAAGATAGCGATGAGCTGTATTGATAAAACCGGACTGTAATACACAACTCTCTTTAGATTTAGCATATATGGTTTCTGGTTGTATATCAGAGAACCAAATTGTTTTGAACAAATCGCGATTATTTGCTAAAAACCGGCATGTTTGTACAAACCGGTCAACCACAATTTTATCAGGTCGTGTCTTTGCACGATTTAGCAACTCTGATCCGTGGGATAAAATCACAACTGAATGCCATTCGTTAATCCATGCTTGTCTAATTAGATTTGCCATTTCTTTGAAAGAACATGAACCACCAAATTGAAATTGTGACAGACGTCCTCCCCATTCTTTAAAGATCGTCAAAGGAAATTCATATATTCCTTCTTTATATTCCTCTACATGTAAAGGAGTATCTAATCCATTTTTTATATAAAAACGCGGGTTAATGCTGCTATCGAAAATAAAACCAGCTTGAGGTACAGCTTCTAGAGTTTGCAAATTACTGCCAAAATTGCCAGCACGGAAAGCAAGCAGATTATCTGCTCCTGCCTGAGCTAAAAATTCTTTACCTTGGCAGATTAATAATTGTTGCTCTGCTTGATTAAAATTAAATAAATTATAGCCTGTTTTATTTAGTGGATTATGAAAGCGCCCTCTACCTAGCCATTCCGTATGCAGGTGTAGTTGAACTTCTTGCCCCGCTTCTTGGATTTGTGCAACAATTTCCTGTAATGGCCCAATGCCATAATGTCCTGAAAATAACGATTCAACGAAAAAAACGCATTTTAGATTATGCTCTTTAAGCTGCGCTAGTTGGAATCCTAACCCATAATTACCAGAGGTTGTTTTTCCATGGATAAATTTGTTAAGGCATCGATTGAACTCGGTATGACCCAAATCCCAATTGTCAGGCCAAAGCTCTACATCCACACTAATAATTACATTTAGTGGTGATTTAGAATGATCAATATTTTGTTTAGCAGGCATATCGCATAAATATTTTCTGGTGTGAACTACCGCATTAACTAAGTATTAAATGGATTGGGATTATTATTTGTCTTCTGGTGCTAGAGATTAACATGGATGATTCATTTCTACCTTATCAATCAATTGTAAGTAGTTTATATGTGACCCAGGGAATTCTATAACGAACTTAGATAGACAAAGTTTATTTCTAGACAAGTTTTACTTATTTGATTTGCATTTTAAAAACATCGTTATATCGGTAAAAAATAGCATAGATTGCAGATTATTGCCCATTTCATTTAATGAAAACATCTCTGTTTGATCTCGCTGCAAGTTGCTTGATAGCAAATGAAATTGAAGAGAAGTTATTGCTGACCCAACAAGCAACCCAGGCTTGGCGTAATAAATTACTCTCACTGGAATCTCATGAACCGATGCGACTAATTAATCAACCAGGCCAACCAGCTAAACTTGTAGTAGTGAAGCCGAGTGATGTGCCACGACGTCGATTGGGAACTAAATTGGGTCTGATTGCACTGATTCACGCAATAGCGCATATTGAATTCAATGCGATTAATCTTGCATGGGATGCTATTCATCGATTTCGAGGGTTACCCGATTCATTCTATGATGATTGGGTAACCGTGGCATCTGAAGAGGCCTATCATTTCCAGTTACTACGTAAACGATTAAAAGAGCTTGATCATGATTATGGCTATTTGCCAGCACATAATGGTCTATGGGATATGGCTTTGTTAACTGCTTCGGATCCATTGATACGTATGGCGCTTGTGCCGCGTGTGCTTGAGGCGCGAGGGCTCGATGTGACACCGGGTATAATTAAACGCTTGCGACAAATCGGGGATGAAAAGACAATTGAGATACTAGAAATCATCCTGTGTGATGAAATTGGACATGTCTCTATTGGGTCTCGTTGGTATAATTTTTTTTGTAATCAACGGCAAATAGATCCAGAAAAAAAGTTTTCTGAACTCGTTAATCAATACTTTGGTGGGCAAATTACGGGCCCTTTCCATTATGAGGCACGACAGAAAGCCGGCTTTACTTTGAATGAGCTGAGCATGCTTGAAGGCATGGAAATACCAATTAGCAGATCAAATAATTGCAATTTTTGAGCGAATCATTCGAGCAACTAACAAAAAAAGAATCAAGCAATTTGATCACCAGCCTTGAAAATTAAACTATCCCCCATATTTGTAAGGATATTTAATCTCTACTAGGAATTCGTATGCGCCTTGATAAATTTACAACCAAGTTTCAGCAAGCTCTCGGCGATGCCCAAAGCATTGCTTTGGGCAAAGATCATCCTTACATAGAACCTCAGCATTTATTACTTGCTTTGTTACAGCAAGAAGATGGCAGCACAGTTTCTTTATTACAACGCGCGGGTATCAATGTAAACCCTTTGCGTGAGGGCTTAGCTAAAAACCTTGAGCGTATGCCAAAGATTGAGGGAAGTGGGGGCGAAATCAATATTTCCCGAGAGTTGAATAATTTGCTTAACCTCACAGATAAAGAAGCTCAGAAGCACGGTGATCAATTCATTGCTTCTGAAATGTTTTTGCTAGCACTTCTTGAAGATAAAGGTGAAGCAGGACTATTACTCAAACAAAACGGCGCAAGCCGAAGTGCGCTAGAGCAGGCAATTAAATCGGTACGTGGCGGTGAACAAGTTTCCAGCGCTGAGGCCGAAGGTGGCCGTGAAGCATTAAAAAAATATACATTAGATCTAACCGAACGTGCGCGTGCCGGTAAACTAGATCCTGTAATTGGAAGAGACGATGAAATTCGCAGAACGATTCAAGTTTTGCAGCGCCGCACTAAAAATAACCCTGTACTTATCGGTGAGCCAGGGGTTGGGAAAACCGCGATTGTTGAGGGTTTGGCGCAACGCATTGTCAATGGGGAAGTGCCTGATACGCTTAAAAACAAGCGAGTTCTTTCCTTAGATATGGCGGCATTATTAGCGGGAGCAAAATATCGTGGTGAATTTGAAGAGCGACTAAAGGCAGTCTTAAAAGAGCTATCACAAGACGAAGGTCGAACAATCATGTTCATCGATGAGTTGCATACCATGGTTGGTGCAGGAAAGGCAGAAGGTGCGATAGATGCCGGTAATATGCTCAAACCGGCTTTGGCTAGGGGGGAACTGCATTGTGTTGGCGCAACGACCCTGGATGAATATCGTAAATATGTCGAGAAAGACGCGGCATTGGAGCGACGTTTCCAAAAAGTTTTGGTGGATGAGCCCACCGTTGAGGCAACGATTGCTATTTTACGTGGCTTACAAGAGCGCTACGAGTTGCATCATGGCGTTGATATAACCGATCCAGCTATTGTTGCTGCTGCTGAGTTATCTCATCGATACATCACAGATCGTTTTTTGCCGGATAAAGCGATCGATCTTATCGACGAAGCCGCTGCGAGAATTCGTATGGAAAGGGATTCAAAACCTGAAGTGATGGATAAACTTGATCGTCGTCTCATACAACTCAAGATTGAACGTGAAGCGATGAAAAAGGAAAAGGATGAAGCTTCACAAAAGCGCCTTGCCTTATTAGAAGATGAGATCAAAAAACTTGAACGAGAGTATGCGGATCTTGAAGAAATACTCAAGTCAGAAAAAATGCGTGCGCAAGGTTCTCAACAAATCAAGGAGGAGCTCGAAAAGCTACGTAAAGAAGTTGAAGTGGCAACGCGTAAAGGTGATTGGCAAAAAGTATCTGAGTTACAGTATGGACGGCTTCCAAAGCTAGAAGCGCAGCTTGCTGAGCAAGTCCAACACGCTGAGGCGACCCTGCCTGAAAGGGAACTCAATAAACCCAAATTATTTCGAACACAAGTCGGTGCAGAAGAGATTGCCGAAGTCGTGTCACGCGCAACCGGTATTCCGGTTGCAAAAATGATGCAAGGTGAACGTGAAAAATTACTGCTTATGGAGCAAAAACTCCATGAACGTGTAGTTGGACAGGATGAGGCTACTCGCCTTATATCGGATGCGATTCGTCGTTCGCGTTCAGGGTTATCAGACCCTAATCGCCCGTATGGTTCTTTCTTATTTTTAGGCCCAACGGGTGTTGGGAAAACCGAATTATGTAAAGCACTTCCTTCATTTTTATTTGATTCTGAAGATCATCTGATACGAATCGACATGTCTGAGTTTATGGAAAAACATTCCGTTGCTCGTTTGATTGGCGCGCCGCCCGGTTATGTGGGCTACGAAGAAGGCGGCTATCTCACTGAAATGGTTCGCAGAAAACCATATTCGGTTATTCTACTCGATGAAGTAGAAAAAGCACACCCTGACGTATTTAACGTATTGCTACAAGTGTTAGATGATGGACGCATGACTGATGGACAAGGCAGAACGGTTGATTTTAAGAATACAGTCATCGTGATGACTTCAAATCTGGGCTCGCAAATGATCCAGCAAATGAGCGGAGATGATTATCAAATCATCAAATTAGCAGTAATGGGTGAAGTTAAAACCTATTTCCGTCCAGAATTTATCAATCGTATCGATGAAGTCATCGTATTTCATGCGCTGGATGCAAAACACATTCAATCGATTGCAAAAATTCAATTACGTAATTTGGAAAATCGTCTAGCAAAAATGGAGATTCATCTCGAAATATCAGGGGTAGCATTAGCTAAAATTGCAGAGGCTGGATTTGACCCGGTTTTTGGGGCTCGCCCTTTAAAACGTGCCATACAAACCCAAATTGAAAATCCATTAGCAAAAGAGCTATTAGAAGGTCATTTCGCTGCAAAAGATACTATTCACGTTGATTGTGAGGATGAAACAATAACCTTCACCAAATCAAGCTAAAGAATATAGTATAAAGCTTTGCATCAGGTAAAATGACTCCTTTTGAGTGGATAAAGATCTATGTTTAAAGGTAGTCTGGTTGCAATCGTGACGCCAATGCATGATGATGGTGCGCTCGATTTAGAGAAATTTTGTGAGTTAATCGATTTCCATATTGCAGAGAAATCTGATGGTATTGTCGTAGTTGGAACCACTGGGGAATCGCCCACAGTTGATTTTGAAGAGCATCATCTTCTCATCAAAACGGCCGTGTCGCATGCTGCTGGGCGCATTCCTATTATTGCTGGAACTGGCGCAAACTCGACGAGGGAAGCTATCGAATTAACGCAATTTGCTAAAAATGCGGGCGCAGCAGCTTGTTTATCGGTTGTCCCTTATTATAACAAACCGACTCAGGAAGGAATGTATCAACACTTTAAGACAATCGCCGAAGCCGTTGATATTCCAATGATCCTTTATAATGTTCCGGGTAGAACTGTTGCTGATATTTCCAATCAAACGGTAGTAAAGCTCGCATCGGTCCCTAATATTATAGGAATCAAGGATGCAACAGGAAATATAGGGCGTGGATGTGATCTATTATCTCAGATACCAGAAAACTTTTCGGTTTATAGTGGTGACGATGCAACCTCACTTGCGCTATTGCTTTTAGGTGCTCATGGTGTGATTTCGGTAACAGCTAATGTTGCGCCTAAGTTAATGCATGAAATGTGCGCTACTGCTTTTTCCAGTGATTTGGCAAATGCGCGAGCAATTAACGATAAACTTTTAAAACTGCACACGGATTTATTTGTAGAAGCTAATCCAATTCCAGTTAAATGGGCAGTAAGTCGAATGGGTTTGATGGGCAATGGAATCCGGTTACCCTTGACTCCACTTTCGGATCAATATCATTCATTGCTTATTGCAGCAATGAAGCAGGCGGAAGTCCTGAATTAATAATAAATTTGTAATGCAAAATGAAGCGATTCAGTAAATTATTTGGACTGTTACTAGCGATTATCATGTTGATTTCAGGTTGTCATTTATTGCCTGAAAGTCAAAAGATGGAATACAAATCAGCAGGAAAATTACCACCATTGGAAATTCCACCTGATTTAAATGCGCCGCAAGCGGATGATCGCTATGCAGTTCCAGATATGGCCTCAACCGGGAGTGCTACCTACTCTTCCTATAACAGAGATCGTGATGAACAACCCCGATCACAAGGGAGTTATGTTTTACCCGTTGCGAAAGATACTGCACGTATTGCTCGATCAGGAACGCAACGTTGGCTGGTTGTGCAGCTAGCCCCAGAAGATGCGTGGCCGGTTGTCAAAGAATTTTGGCAAGATATGGGCTTTTTGCTGAAAGTTGAAGCACCAGATGTCGGTATTATGGAAACCGATTGGGCTGAGAATCGAGCAAAAATTCCGCAAGATTTGATTCGGGGCTTACTTTCGACTTTTCTAGACAGTATTTATTCCAGTGCAGAGCGAGATAAATTTCGTACACGATTTGAAAGAAGTGAATCGGGCAGTACGGAAATTTATATTAGCCATCGTGGTATGGATGAAGTTTTTGTTGATCGGAGTACCAATCGTACCGCTTGGCAACCACGCTCCGCCGATCCCAATTTAGAGGCAGAAATGTTGACGCGTTTGATGATGCGTTTTGGAGTCGAAGAAGAAAGTGCTAGAAAAGAGGTGGCTGCAAACGAAAATATTATCACGCAAGACCAAGCTTATTTAGATAAAACTAGGCATGGTGTGTTGATTGTTAGTGAAACGTTTGATCGTGCTTGGCGTCGCATTGGATTGGCTTTAGATAGAGGGGGCTTTACGGTCGAAGATCGTGATCGTTCCAACGGTGTTTATTTTGTTCGGTATGTTAGTCCAGAATATGAAAGCCGTAAAACAAGCGACGATAAAGGCTTGCTAACTAAACTTGCGTTCTGGCAAAAAGGTCAGGATGACTCTAGAACTGAAAAATTTCGCATCCAGGTTGATGGCGTTGGTGCAAGTAGTGAAGTAAAGGTACTTACTTTAGAAGGCGCTCCCGAAGAATCTGCAGCAGCTGACAGAATACTAAAATTACTCTACGAACAGCTCAAATAATAAGATTTAGTTTTTTTTCGACTAAACACATCTTCAGTACATTAACCCTAATATCATTGGGTTATGATGGTATATTTCTTTATGTACGCTTCTTAATTTTTTCGTTTTGAGCTCTGTTGTCATTGTCCACAATTTCTGTGGATAAGTCTGTGAATAATTCGTCAGTATTCGCGCTAAGATAGTTATCTGTAATAATTTTTTATGATTCGATTAAGTTTTATACAATTAAATATATATTTAAAAACAACTGGTTACAAAAACCCTTTGTATTGGTGCGGGTTTCTGGGGTTTTCTTTTATTAATCAATCTAAAATGTGGATTATTTCACAAAGTCAAGAAAAATTTTTACGATTTTATTAATCGAAAAACTTGCATTTAAGCTACTTATTGTCATTAGATTTCCCATGCTCGATATCCAGCATCTGACTTATTTACAAAATGGACTCCCGTTATTAAGTGATGTCAATTTTCAAGTATTTGCAAATCAGCGTGTTGGGTTAGTTGGAAAAAATGGGAGCGGAAAATCAACATTATTTCGATTGATACGTGGAGAAATTCATCCTGAGAAAGGGGAAGTTAATCTGCAGGCAGGAAAAACACTTGCTTATGTTGAACAAGAAATTATCAATTCTGCTAAACCATCACTTGAATTCGTATTAGATGGAGATAGTGAATTGCGTCAACTAGAAGCTATCCTTAAACAAGATAATCATGACGCTAAATGGTTTGATGCACAACAACGGTATGAATTGATTGATGGTTACGGTGCGAGAGCACGTGCAGCTCAGTTGTTGGATGGGTTGGGATTTTCTAATACTGAGCATGATGCGCCTGTTAGCAAGTTTTCAGGCGGATGGCGCATGCGCTTAAATTTAGCACGTGCCTTGATGCATCGTGCAGATTTGCTTTTGCTAGACGAACCTACTAATCACCTCGATCTGGAAGCAATTTTTTGGCTAGAACACTATCTGCAGAATTACCCCGGCAGTTTAATCATTATTTCGCATGACCGAGAATTTCTTAATGTTTGCGTAAATCGCATTGCCCATATTGAGCATCAGAAAATCCAAAGTTACAGCGGAAATTATGATGATTTTGAACGCGCTCGTATGGAGCGTATTGCTCAACACGAACAAACTTATGAGCAACAGCAGAAACAAATTGCACATATGGAAGATTTTGTCCGTCGTTTTCGGGCCAAAGCAACCAAAGCTAAGCAAGCACAAAGTAGAATTAAAGCGCTAGAAAGATTAACACGGGTTGCGCCTATCCAAGTTGAAAATGGATATTTCTCCTTACAAATCCTTGCACCGGATAATGGCCCTGATACATTGTTAAAAATTGATAACATGGGATTTGGATATACCGATGAAAGCATATTATTTCAAAAGGTGAATTTATGCTTAAGAACGGGTGATCGAATTGCGTTATTAGGGCCCAATGGCGTGGGAAAGTCCACACTTATTAAACTGCTTACAGCAGAATTATTACCTGCTAAAGGAAAAGTAGAGATAAATTCTTCAATTCGCATTGGTTATTTTTCACAACACCAGCTTGAGTATCTCAATGGTGCTCAAACGCCATTACAGCATCTACAACAATTAGCCCACAATGAAACGACACTCACGCTGCGTAACTTTTTAGGTCGCTTTGGGTTGGCAGATGACAGCAAAGATAGACCTATCGCCACTTTTTCTGGTGGAGAGAAAAGCCGTTTGGCGCTAGCCTTGCTCGCTTGGCAGAAACCACACTTGTTACTTCTTGATGAACCTACCAACCATCTCGATCTCGATATGCGAGATGCGTTGATCGTCGCATTAGAAAATTATACGGGCAGCCTTGTTATCGTATCGCATGATCGTAGCTTGATACGTGCTGTAGCGGATGAGCTATGGGTTGTTGCTGATAGCAATGTGCATCTATTTGATGGTGATTTGGATGATTACAAAGACTGGCTCGAAAAACGACGTGATAATGGAACAGATAAAGCTAAACCAAAAAAACAAAGCCAAACCAAGAGTGCTACCGCTAATAAAAGGTCAATGCTTACACAGCAAACCAAAATAGAAGCTGCACTAGCAGGAGTTCAGCAAGAGCTTGCTGCACTCAATCTCCAGCTTTCTGATCCTGCAATCTATGCTAATGCTTCGAGAGAGGCCATCAGTGAATTAAACCTCAAGCGTTCTGAGCTTGAAAAAAAAATCGATGCGCTGGAAGCAAATTGGTTAGAACTAGAAAGCCTTATGGAAGAATTTGGTAAAGTATGATACTCACCGATTGAAGATTTTTGCAAAATATTGCGCATTAACTCATGCTTATCGTGAGCAAGTTTTATTTATTGTTTGCTTGAAGAGGAAAATAGTCTATGAAAACGAAATTCTTTATATTAAAGCTGATTACTATATCGCTTATCCTTAATTTTCCTATAAATGCGGCAAATGCGATGCCAGGTATGCATGGGTCGGAGGGTAAAAACCATACAGAAGCTCCGCGCGTATCGAAGAGTATGGGTGATAAAATTAATACCACAGGTGCCGAACTCGAGATCACCTACAGTGCTGATGGCAAGACGGCAATTTTTGTTTCAACGCGTGAAGGCAGTATCGAGTCACCTGGATCACCTTATAATTTTGATATCTGGATTTCTAAAAATGTTGATGGGGAGTGGCAAACACCTATTCATTTAGGACCTGATATTGATCCCACACTAGGACCTAACATCAATACATCAGCCTGGGAGCTTGAGCCAAGCTTCTCCGATGACGGAAATGTCATTTATTTCACACGATATGAACCTGGAAATTTATTATCAGGTGATCTTTATGTAGTTCAGAAGATTGATGGTATTTGGCAAACGGCTAAAAATTGGAATGACGTGCCAGAGTTGCCCAATATTAATACCCCAACAGGTGAGGAACATTGTCCAATTATTGCTTCCGATAGTCTGATTTATTTTAGCTATCATCAACCAGGTGTTACGCAAGATAGTGATATTTGGAAAGTAGAGAAGAAGGATGGAGTATGGCAACAACCAGAAAGTTTAGGCGCTAAAATCAATTCACCTCATCGTGACCATATGCATTGGACTGGTTTATCAAAGGATGGTAAAAGTTTGATTATCACCAGTATGCGGCCTGATTTGGGTTCGAGAGGAGGGCACGATGAATGGATATCGCATCAAGATGAAAAGGGAGAATGGCAAGTGCCAGTCAATCTTGGTGATGCAGTCAATACGGCAGGGGAAGATATGTGCTGGACTTTTACGCCAGATGGTAAAAAATTTACGGGTAGCTGGGGTCCGTATGGTACTTATGATATGGATATTCGCTGGATCAACAAAGATGATGTTCCTTTATTGAAAAATTTTGAGCCAATCGGCCCTCCACCGAATTTACTGATTAACCGGAAATCAACCCAGAATACAAGTCAGTAGCACTAATTTAATCTTGTGGTTGGGTTGATTTCTGTAATTAAGTTGAATTTTTATATAGAAAATCCACGTTGTCTTAGCCTGGTTTCTTCGTCATCGATCAATTGGGCGCATTCATTTGCGCCAATTGTATCGATACAACTTTCTTCAATATGATATTTAAGCATTAATAATCCACGAAGCTCTTGACGCCTTGGATTATCGCCTTGAAGACAAACTGAGTAATTTCCTTTAATGAGTGAAACAATAGTATTTTTCTGAGCGATATCAACCCCACAAGCAATCGCAAGCCTACCGATCCGCTCATCAAGCTCAAAAAGCTCTTTGTCAAAATGATTTCTTCCCATTCTTGAAATGCTTAGATAGAGTCCAGGTTGTTCATTTTGATTTATCTAATCATAAATCTGCATCTATCTACACCTAAAATAGCGAATTAATGCTCAATTTATAAACCATCAATATCAGTAAATTTTTAATGATCATGACTATGCCCGCCATCTTTATCATCATGAGCGCTATGATTCATTTTGATCGTGCTGATGAGTTGATTTTTTTGCTCGGCGGATAAAACGTTGTGTATGGCTCGACGTTCTTGAATATGGTGCTCAACCATTGCGTTAAATGCATTTGCATGATCTTTTCCTAAGCTTGAAAGCTGCTCGTCTGTTGAACTAGGATCCATCTTAGCTTTCTTGAAAGCGTGCATACTATCTTTTAATTTTTCCTTTATTTTCTTATGCGCTTCTTCATGTTTTAGGTGGAGTCGAACAAGTTTTCCAAGCTGCTCGTTGGTTAGTTTTAACTTATCCGCATGGAAAATGATCATATGCGCATAGTCATGTTTTTCTTCCATCATGTCATGTTGGTGTTCCTTTTTCTCGCCTTTTTGATGAGAGTGTTTACTGCCTTTATCATGACTGTGCTCATTTTCCTTGTTTTGTCCATGCTGGTGGCCTGAATTAGATTGACTATCCTTTTTTTCTTGGGCGTCACTTTTATGATCGTGCTGATGAGCTTCAGCGACTAGAATAGACTGAGCATGCAAATTGTTATTTGCTTTTAAGGGAGTGCTCAAACTTATTAATGCAAACGAAACCAAAGAACTAACTACCGTGAAAATAACCGATTTGTTATTTAGCATTTTAAGGTATCTCCTTAAGTTGGATTGAATCACAAAGTTTTAAAATATAAATTACCATTATGCTGCTAAGACAGTTAAGATTAAATACGTGCAAGCACCTATTGAAAATAATTTGATAAAGAATCACAAAGTCTAAATTATTTTGAGAACAGAATCTTTACAAGATACCCATAAAGCTTGTAGCTAATTCTTAGTGGTATTACTGTCTTTATCTTCAATCGTTAATATCGTTTGAAATAGTGAAATTCATTTTATGAGTAGATTATTAAGAGCAATATTTTTGTACTCTTTCCTGGTCTTGATGCTCACGGGTTGCCTGTCTCCAGTTGCATTAAATCGTGCTGTCGAGGTTTATGATGCAGCCGCTATTCAAGCTGAATCCAAGCAATTATTAACTAACATCGTTCGTGCCCAATTTCATCAGCCCCTTCATTTTACCCGAGTATCAAATATTGCTGCCACATTTGATTTTACAGCGAATGCGGGTGCTACACCGGCAATAACTGGCGATCGAGGTGGTTTATTAATGCCTTTGTTTGGTGGTAGTGTTTCAGAAAACCCCACTTTTAGTATTGATCCAATTGCGAGCGATGAATTTACAAAGCGGTTACTCACCCCATTCAGTCAACATAAACTAACTTTATTGCTACGTCAGCATTTTGATGTGGATTTGATGCTTAGAATGATGGCCCAGGAAGTACGCTTGCAAAATAGAGATCGGCTAGCTGCGGATGAAATCAGAAAAGATGAAACGATAACAAGAAAGAAACGACAGCAACGTTTCCGAAAAGGTGAGAAAAAGCAGAGGATTGCGCGTCAAATTCCGGATGAGATAGCGCAATATGAATTTAATAAATTTTTTTCTGATATCCATCTGACTGAAGAACAATCAAATCGGGTTCGTCAACGCCAAAAGAGACACTTCCATCAAGTAATTTATCATAATAATCCAGCAGATCGAGTAGGTTACGAAATGTTTCGCCGTGTTGTTCTTCATCTTTTAGCGATTCAGAAAATGAAACATCTCTATGCTGAACCGCTGACGTTTGAACGAAGCTGGACTGTTCCAATAAATTTGATATCGATAGAAGGGATATTTCAAGCTGTTGAAAACGAATTTGCTATAAGCCTAGATAAGGAGGGTGCCAATTACATATTAAGTAAACAATTGCTTGGCCCTATTCTGATTACTAACTATGATCCTGATTTACTTTGCTGTGAAGAGCGCGCCGAATTAAATGATCTAATTAATCCTTGGATTGAACACGATGTTGCATTTGATATTCGTCCCGGATACCCTGGCGGCGAATGGCCAATCCAAGGCTCATTCCGGCTTAGAAGCTTTCATACGATTCTTAATTTTTTAGGCCATTCGTTAAATGAAACAGTTGAGTATGCGGTAGATAAGGACCCTAGAACCCCTCCTATCGCTAGGAGCTCGAATCCCAGCCATACTTTGGGCTTGGTTGTTGCAGAAAAGCGGCCTTCAGGAACAGATTTGTATACCTATGCTAATGGAAAATACTATTCGGTAGATGCGGCATCACATTGGGATCTAAATGCCTTCCAATTGCTTTACATTCTATTTCGTTTGACTATTACGGATGCTAAATCTCTTGGCATTCCAATTACGATCGCAAAGTAATTATTGCGTGTCGGTAGATAAATACGTGTTTGCCCGTATATTTTTCCTACTCCATACTTGATATTCTTTTTAGAAGCACTATTTATATCCAATAGTGAGCCCCTAAACTAATAGATCATATTTGCTAGTTTAGAGCCATAGTAAATTCAATAAATAATTTTTTTATCAATGAAGCGATGTAATGAACAAACCTATGGGACACTATTTTTTAATAGTTGTATAACAGTATGGAGGCCATGATGCGTCGTATTTATTTTTTAGTACCTAATAGAGATACTACCAAGCACGTTGTTGATAAGTTATTGTTGGCGCGCGTTCAAGATAAGCATATTCACGTACTAGCTAAACGCGGTACACCCCTTGAAGATTTACCGGAGGCTAATCTATTGCAAAAGAGTGATTTTATTCCGGCTATTGAGCAAGGACTTGCATTGGGTGGTGCAACAGGTATGTTGGCTGGACTTGTGGCAATTGCACTCCCACCTGCTTCGACAGTAGTGGCTGGCGGTGTTTTGCTCGCGTGTACATTAGGTAGTGCGGCTGTTGGCGCTTGGTTAAGTGGGATGGTCGGAATGAGTATTGGCAATCGACGAACTAAGGAATTTGAAGATGCGATTGATGCCGGTCACTTTCTAGTATTAGTCGATGTACCATTTGATCGCGTGGAGGAAATAAAAGACATAATTAAACAGCAAATCCCTGAGTTGGAGGTTGAAGAAACGGAGCCACAAGTCCCTGCATTTCCATAAGATTAACGCCATGATATAAAACTTCGTTAGCATCGGCTAATAATAGATTTAGACTGGGATGATAAAAGGTATTTATTTTTGAGTTATCCAAAAATTAATCAAATCTTTTTTCTGATTGTTATTAGCCTGTGCTGGGTTTCACAGTCAGTATCTTCGCTAGCTGCCGAGCATCAACCACAAGCGACTCAAGAAACAATACTCGAGGTCTACGTGCGGAAGGGTTGTCCGCATTGTGCAAGTGCAGAAAAATTTCTGCACGAATTCAATCAGCAACGCCCAGGGTTGCGGATTGTTTATCGTTTTGTTGATCATGATGATCAGGCATTGACTGATTTGATCAACCATTCTAAGCAAGCTGATATATGGCCGCCCGGCGTTCCAACTTTCGTTATTAATGGTCAGATAATTGTTGGTTTTGATAACGCAGAGCATACAGGAGGAGTGCTCTCTGCGCTGATTGATCAAACAACGAGAAATACTCCGAAGCAATTCGATTCTGTCGAATCGCCATTATTTGGCAAATTAAGTGTATCTGAGCTTGGTATGCCACTGTTCACGGTAGCAATAGGTTTGCTAGATGGATTTAATCCCTGTGCGATGTGGGTGCTGCTATTTTTGCTGTCGTTTCTGGTGCATCTACATGATCGTAAAAGAATGGCAGTCATTGCAGGTACCTTTGTTTTAGTGAGTGGATTGATTTATTACGCCTTTATGGCTACTTGGCTTAATATCTTTTTATTCATTGGGTTTTCAGCAACGATAAGGATAGTGTTGGGTGGCCTGGCTCTGTTTATAGGGGGAGTGAATATTAAGGATGCGCTGAATCAGCAGGCCGAGTTTTCATTATCAATACCTGATTCAACTAAGCCTGGAATATACGCTCGAATGAGGGCGATAGTGACTGCTGATCGGCTATATTTATCGTTGACGACAGTCATTATCTTGGCGATTCTAGTCAATTTTATAGAATTGCTCTGTACTGCTGGTTTTCCAGCTATTTATACTGCGATACTCACGCAGCAGGAGCTGGGTTTGATCAGTCATTATGCGTATCTAGGTTTGTATATTCTTGGTTATATTGCAGATGATGCGCTAATGGTTGCGACCGCAGTAATTGCTTTGAGTAGTCAAAAATTGACTGAACGAACAGGTCAATGGCTTAAATTGATTAGTGGATTAGTGATGGTTGGTCTGGGTGGATTGCTAATCCTATATCCCGAGTGGCTAGTATGAAATTAAAAATTTAGATAAATGACGAAGATCCAGTTACTCACTGTCTAAAAGTTCCCTACCATACAAACAACGATTGATCGAATGGGAAAAAGCGCCGTTTGCTCGGTTCTGTCATCCGAGGGAAGAGCATTCATTACCGTTACAGGTTTGTTATGGTATCGCTTGCGCTGACTCCCTCATAGCCAAGGTTGTGTTTAATAGGCAGATTATGGGAAAGAAAGTGACGAGCTTGTTGTGGTAGTAGGATCAGAATCACATATGGGAAAGTACTAAGGCTTAACACCTGTAACAATACTATGATAACCAAATGCTTTATAAATCTGAATGTCTTCAAATCCAACTTCATCGAGCATCTTTGTTAATTCCTGGCCAGAATACATTTTTCCTTCTGTCCAACCCATCATGATCATACTGAACGCGGCAATAGCAAATGGGCCAGTTTTGTCGTTGTTGTAAAGCATTTCATGAATCACAATTCTTCCACCCGACTCAAGGTTGCTGAAGCTCTTGGCTGTCAAGAAATGGCATTTGTCTGGCATCCAGTCATGATACATGTTTGAGTAAAAATGAAGATCAGCCATTGGCCAGTGATCTTGCCATATGTTAGCTGCGTGAACCTTGACACGATTTTGCATTTTATACTGAGCAATATATCCTTCGGCTACTTCGCATACTTGGGGAAAATCCATTATTAGTGCTTGCTCCAGATTGGGCAGTTTTATTGCTGCGCCTATGGAATGTGCGCCAGAGCCGCCGCCAATATCAAGCATGATGCGGTGTCTGGAAAAATCCATGATGGTTGGCCAAACCAATGCTGAAGTGATGCTAATACTGTGCATGCCCGCTGTAAAACGGCGCAGTAATTCGATCTGCTCTTCATGTGTTTTAAAAAGATTATTACCACCATATACTTGGGGTTTATCGGTGAGGATAGCTTCTTCTAAGCTTGCAATCGAAGATGCCTGATAGTTATCTATCATCATATCCCAGAAAAAACCGAAGTAATTCGGGCTGTTCTCGAGTAGATATACTTCGGTAACCGGCGTTAACCTGTAACGCTCCTCATGGAGAGATAGAAATCCCAGTGCAGTTGCTGTAGTTAATATTGCCTCAACAGGGCGCGGCTTAAGGTTAAGCGCGTTACAAATTTCCGATAATGTGCATGTATTTTTAGCCAGGGTAGAAAAAATTTTGAGTCGATGTGCCAGAAGTAAAGCAGGATAACCATAAATCGCAAAAATTACATCCCATAACGCACGGTCGTCCACCCCCGGTAGTTGAATATTGGTGATTTTTTCTTGTGCCATGATTATTCCTTTTCGCTGATATTATTCCTATTATTCGTGCTTCAGTTTTTCAGTTTCAACGAGTCGTTTGATATTCTGAACCGTTCTGGTAACACCATCTTTGATAGAAGCACGAACCAGTCCCTCAAAGGGGCGCATAATCACAAGTAACTCAAGTAACTCAAATGTAAATATTAGTTCTGTCGAGTTATCGAGATCGCCAGCTTGCAATTCATACGAACAGCGATAGGGATCGGATACGCCAGAGAATGTTAAGCGTTTTTCTGGGGTGAAATCAGATATTTTAAAACGAGATTCTGAGCGGCGTCCTTGGTCAACCCGTACTTGCCGTCCAATTGTTCCAAACTGTACTGGGCCAGCAGTAATTTTTTCAAGTTCTTTAACTTCAGGAGACCATTTGGGATAATTCTGAAATAGATTTTCTCCTATATATTTAAACAGCTCACTGGCAGAGCATTCCACAATCGTAGATGCGCTGCCTATCACAGGCTCCGTAGAACCTAGATTCAACATGGAACCTAAGTTAAACATATTTATGTCACCCCCTTTTTGCCAGAATAATGACCATAGTATGGCGACAGAAAACTCGCTGCACGCTTTCTCTCTGCATCATATTTATGATGTGAGTCATTTATATTTTATCGTTAATGCTCGTCGTGATCTTTTTTATTTCTTGCAGGATGAAAGTGCACATCACATTTAATTAGCGTTTATAACGCGCAACGTTTATAAAGTTAATTGAAGTAAGCTACAGTAGAACTTTTGCTACTTAAACTAAATGATCACAAAAGGAGCCGGGTGAAAGCTACCAGCAACTCACCGTACAGAAATAATAGCAGATTTACAGGTTACGAATACTGAGTTGACAGATACTAAAGGACGGACCCATTGCATAGCTAGGCACTTCAATTCCTGATCAAGCAAAGTACTTTGATTCAGAATTTCTTATAAGATATTCTTCAGGGTGTCGGTAGGTTATATACCAAGCCACTATCAAAAGTTGCGCTTTTATGCATTTCCAATCTGAACACAATATTAAAAAAGGAAGTTATCAATGTCGCTGAAAGAAAAACTTAGTCAGTTTGGCCCGGGATTGCTCTATGCGGGGGCTGCTGTTGGTGTTTCGCATTTGGTGCAGAGTACGCGAGCGGGGGCTGAGTTTGGCTTCCAGTTAGTAGCCATTGTGATTTTAGTGAATATCCTTAAATACCCAATCTTTGAGTTAGGTCCTCGCTACGCCGCTGCAACAGGTAAAACATTGCTTGATGGCTATCACCAGATTGGTGCATGGGCCGTGTGGATTTATTTCTTACTCAGTGCGTTGACGATGTTTATTGTGATGGGGGCGATTTCTATTGTGACAGCAGGATTATTTGCCCAGCTAACAGGAATGCCTCTGGATGCCCCAATTATTGCTATGTTGTTATTAGTTTTGTCGGTACAAATACTAGGGTTTGGTCATTATTCGCTCCTGGATCGCAGCATGAAGTTCATCATGATCGTCCTAACGATCTCTACATTACTTGCACTTATTTTTTCTTTCTTCGCGCCCATTGAAAAGCAAGCTGAGTTTGAAACGACATTTAATTTCTTGGAATCAGCGCATATACTTTTTCTCGTTGCATTAATTGGGTGGATGCCTGCACCCATTGATATTTCGATTTGGCATTCGGTGTGGTCTGTTTCTAAAAACAAGGAGCAGGGTTATCGCATTCCATTGGCTCAAGCCTTGCTTGACTTCAAGGTTGGTTATTGGGGAACAATGGTACTGGCAGTGTGTTTTCTTACTCTCGGCGCACTCGTCATGTATGGAACTCCGGAATCACCGGCTAGTAATAGCACAGAGTTTGCTAAACAGTTTATTGGTTTTTATACGACTAGCCTCGGGGAATGGGCGTTTCCGATCATTGCTTTAGCAGCATTTGCGACCATGTTTAGTACGTTGTTGACTTGTCTGGATGCTTATCCACGCACATTACGTCGATCGACTGAATTGCTGTTTCCCCGACTCGATAGTTTGCCCTATCACAATAAAATATACTGGTATTGGTTGATATTAACCGCGCTGGGTACGATTGTATTACTTCACTTTTTTCTACGAGATATGCGAGCGATGGTTGATTTAGCGACAACCGTTTCATTTGTATTGGCACCCGTTTTGGCCATCTTGAATTACATGGCCTTGAAACGATCTGAAGTGCCTGCTCATGCTAAGCTGACAGGTGCATCGCATTATGCTTACCTTGCATCAACGGGTATGCTGATTGCGTTTAGCTTGTGGTTTCTTGCCTATAAGCCCTAAATGGGGATAGATGGTACATCTTGATTAGGTTTGGGGGAGTATATTGCCCGAGTTAAATCGAGCTTCCCATGAATTTATTTTTCTAAACCAATTAATTTCTGACTTAGGGTATTTGTAGTCCATCGCTTTATTGATGTGATCGCCGAGATCACAGCTGGCATTTGCGATAAAAATCCCTGGTTGACCTTGCCGCAAGGACATTTCACCGAAATGAGTTGAAAGAATCGGAATTCCTAAGGAGCGGTATTCATAATACTTAATGGGATCGATTGCTGCTGTTAAGTCATTACGCTTGAATGGAATGAGCCCAACTGTAAACGATAACATCGCTTGAATTGCAGCGCTGTGTTCGCAAGCAGGTAAAAATTTGATATTTTGAGGGAGAGAGGCTGGGATTTTGGTAAAGATGGGACCAATTAGATGGATTGTTGAGGTACTGACCGTTTCGGCGAGTTTAGCTACAAACGCCCAATCAAACCAATCCCCAATCGTTCCTAGGTATCCCAATACTTGTTTTTCTGTCGCACGAGTTTTTAACGTATCGTTGATAGAGGGAAGGGCATCAACGGCACAAGCGTTATGAACAAGGGTTAGCTTGGATTGATATTCAATAAAACGTTCAGCGAGCTTAGTCGAAGAAGCTGATATGCGTGTTACTTGTTTTGCTATCCGCTGCTCACGGTTCATCATCGCAAATCTCGATATGCCGTGATAAAACGCAGGAAAATCATCCATGGCATCGTATATCGACTTGAGGGAGGGGTAACGGAATAGTACTTGTAACGCGAGTTCTGAGGGCTTGCCAATACCTAATAACGTTTCGTTTTGAGATTCAATGAAACGATCGATTGCTTGGAGAATATCATTCCATAGCCAGCGATACACATAACAAGAGCCCGGTAGTGGCTCTATAGGCGGAACAAATGGTTGAATTACCGTTAACCACGGTGGTTTATTGCCATTGCCCATGATTGCATTTTTTGATAAAAATTTTGATGACTTTATTCTTCGGAAATCCCCTAGATTGGGTAACCTTGTGGGGTAAGGGTCTATCCAAAGTACCTCACCACCATGCTTGTTGTGAAACCATTCAACAAACTGATGCGGTCTTTGGCTAAAGCTATCCCATGGTAAGGGTGAAAGATAAACCAATTGCATTAAGAAAGCCGCTCCTCTAGCACTTTTACAATGCGCTCCGCTGCATGGCCGTCTCCATAGGGTGAGATTCCTTTTCTCATCGCGAAATAAGCTAATTCATCATCCAACAGACGCTGTGTTTCGCTTAATATTCTATCGTAATCATGACCTACAAGTTTTGCAACACCTTGAGTTACTGCTTCAGGGCGCTCCGTTTCATTGCGAAGAACGAGAACGGGTTTGCTGAGTGCAGGTGCCTCTTCTTGTATTCCTCCTGAGTCGGTTAGGATCAAAAAAGAACGTTTCATCACTGCAACAAAATGTGCGTAATCAAGGGGAGCACATAAATGAACATTTTTCTGGCTCGCGAGCAATTCATTTACGGTTTCAGTTACGTTAGGATTGGGGTGCACTGGATAGAGAAATTCAACACCAGGGTTGTTCTGGGCCAAAGATTTAATAGCTTGGCAGATAGATCGGAGTGGCTCACCAAAATTTTCACGACGATGCGCGGTAATGAGAACGAGTCGTTTATCCGGATCAAGGTTAATAGGTAATGCGAGATTCTGATCAGCAAGCGATAATAAGGCGTCAATAACGGTATTTCCGGTAATAAAAATATTATTATCCGAGATACCATCACGCATTAGATTTAGGCGAGACTCTGCAGTCGGCGCAAAGTGCCAGCGCGCTAATTTCCCAGTAATAACACGGTTTGCTTCCTCAGGGAAAGGATTATCCATGTCCCAGGTTCTCAATCCTGCTTCAACGTGGCCAATCGGGATATGATGATAAAAGCAGGCTAAGGTAACAGCCATTACAGTAGTAGTATCTCCCTGAACTAACACTGCATCTGGTTTTTCTGACGCTAATACTTCTTCTGCACTGAGCAAAAGCCGTGCAGTCAATGGTGCAAGTGACTGATTGGGCCGCATTATATTAAAATCGATGTCAGGCACAATGCAAAATAAGTCGAGTACTTGATCGAGTAAGTTTCGATGTTGGGCTGTAGCGAGAACGCGAACTTGAAATGATTTTTTCCTTAACTCAAGAATGACAGGCGCCATTTTGATTGCTTCGGGACGGGTGCCAATTACACAGAGAATCTTCATTTCACTTAAATATTTATCTAATCTGGATAAACTGCAGAAAATCAGTATATTGATTTAATGGAGTTCGTGACAAATGCCAGTCATAATATATGCTATCAAAAACGGAGTCCATGAAGTTAAGCAGCAAGTAGATTTGATAGTATTCTGCTTAAATTATGCTGGTGACGAATAGTCCAACCTTTTCTGTCTTGTCTCCCGGTTATGAAGGATCTCTATAATACTTTGGTAATCTCCAGAGTATTTTTTGTCGTGTTTTGGGTTTTTCGCGATGCACCAGCTTGTTTTAAAGTATCCCCCAGAAGCCTTTCTTAGGCGCATTATCATGACAGTCACTCTTTTGTGTTTTCTAGGATTTTTTGGAGAATCAAGACTATTTTAATAGCCAATTATGACATAGCATTTTTCATTTTGTATCTTTCAATTCCCGAAAAACCACCTCCATTGCACGAGCTCGTTGACTCCAATCATTTTCTTCTGCTAAGGTCGCTAGTCGTGATTTAAAGGCAGCATTATCTTTTACCAATAATGCATGATCTATAGCCAAACTAAGAGTTTCGGTAGAGTCACCTCTGAAAACTTCGTCAAAAACTATACACTCTTGCATTTCACTCGTGACAACTACGGGCTTCTCTAATGCAAAATACTCAAATAATTTTAATGGTGAAGTCGTTCTTGCAATTTCGCTGGGCGCAAACGGAATAAAACAAACATCAAAATTAACCGCATGTGCTGGTAGAATTTTGTAATCAATTGCTCCCATACACAATAAATTACCCACATTCTTGGGTAATTTATCTGCGCCACCATAATAGTCGGGACCAATGAAAATAAAGCCAATATCTTGACGCTTCTGAATTAGCTCATTTATTACGTCGTACCATAGCCAAGGGGCTAATGCACCAAAGTAGCCAACAATTTTGCTGTATTTTGCTCTGAAAGTTATTAAATTTTCAGGCAGCACAGTTGTAAAATGTTTTTTATCCCTGTAATGTCTTATATCTACTCCATTCTGAACAAGTATAACTTTCTTAGCACCCACCATGGAAATTGCTTCTGCTTCTAGTTTTTTTGCAGATGCAACGACATAGTCCGCACCTCCACCAAATGCAAAGTTTTTCAACTTAAGCAATTTTTTGATATTGCCATCATCTCCGCTGATTTGTGGGTCAATGTGATCAATATATTCGTAGACAAGCACACCCCTTTTACCATTTTTAAGAATCAACTCCGGTGTGTTGGCATATGCAGTCGAATACAGCGATCTTACTACGTTATCAATACTATCAACATCTGGGCAATTAGAAATCCAAACATTTTTTACAACTTCTCTGAAACCATTCACATCATCACTTGCCCAGTTATTCGTCTTATAAATTACAAGATAACCGAGTCGCCCAAATGCAGCGGCAATGTGCTGAGGCCTTTGAAATAATGGCACGTTCCAGTCTATAGTTAGCTCCTGAACGAAGATTCCCTTATATTCATGGCGCTTGGAAAGAATTTGATCATTAAATTGTGGCCAACTCAAATCGTTCAGTTGTTTCTCTGTATTCGCAACAGCGGTGCTACTAGAAATTCTACGAAAGAACCGGATAAATTTATGCCTTGGCTTATGCAATGTGTTTCTTACAGATGCAGGGAGTCGCCAAAATATGAATTTTGCCAAATCATATGTAGCTTTTTGCGGATTCTGGAAAAATAATTTAGTAAACCGCAGTGGTCTCGTAATGCGCCACGAACTTGAGTGTCGTAACGATATGTTCTCAGTAGTCAGAAAATTTATTTCAGACACTCGTTTCGTAAGCAGTGATTGCAAATTACTTTCTTTCTCTTTGGAACAATTAAGTTCTTTATTCAGCAGCGAAATATTTTCTTCGTGAAGGTTAATAATGTGTTTTAACGCATTAATTTTTTCATTACTTTCATTCAACGACTTCTCAGTATTCTGTACTTTTTGATTTGACCTCAATATTTCATCATTCAACAATTTTTTCTCTTTCTCATGCAAATCAGCAACTGCTAGAATTTTCTGTTCCAACAAGAGTTTTTCCCGAGACTCGCGAGCTACCCAATCAACAGCATTAATTTCTATGTCAGCCAGCGTAGAACCTAGAGAATCAAACCAATCCGGGCGTAAGTACACAAGAACTATTTGCTCGCCATGCCATTCGGTCCCACTGATATTCTGACAATCAATTACGCGAGACCAGAAAAGTCGAAATCTATTATCTAAAACTAAGGGGACATTTTCCTTTACGAAGGAAGAGAAATGTTCCGAAACTCGCTCTAATTCATTGAACGGTAATGCCAGAATAATGCCAGTACTGGCGCGCTTACTAATTTTCTGCAAGGTATCAAATGGATCATGAAAGTGCTCTAAGGTATTTGATGAAAAAATAAAATCAAATGACTCGCTATTTGAACTAATGTTTGAACAAAGCCAGTCTTCGTTTATAAATCGTAACGACTGATATCGCTGAGATGCTTGTTCAATGGCAACCATTGAAAAATCTACACCCGTAACTTGTCCTGCAGGCAAATAATTAAGCCATACGTTTGTGCCATCTCCTTGTGCACAACCCCAATCGGCAATTGTCAACGCTTTAGATCGCATTGAATTGATTAACCAGCGTGGTAAATTGTTAATTGCAATCTGCGCGAAGAAACGCGATTGTTGCGGCCCCTTATTAAGCTCCCAATCCCCTTTAAACCGAAAGTCCCAATAATCTTCTGAATTGATATCTGTGCTTTGATTCATTTGCAAACTTCAATTTGTTGATGAATTTCTGGCCGGAATACGCTAAAAATGTTATCTGTGAATAAGTCGACCAGGATGAATTGGTTTTTGCTTACTATGCTAGCAACAAATAGAGTTTTCCGAGTTTGTAGCAAATAAATTGACCACTTTAGAATAAACATATAATGAATAAGCTCACTAAAATTAGTGAGCTTATTCATTGATTCCACGTTTTGTATTTCTCACTATAGTAAAATTGTTTGCTCAATAGTAGGCTGGAAAAGTCCAAAAAATCGCTCTTTCGACAGCGATGCAAAGTAATGAGCACCTTCGAAATATTCATAATAATGAATATCACGGTACTGCCGATTTTCTACTGCTGCTACCAGTAGGTATTTTCCGGTCACTAAGGGATTCGTTAATTTAAATGAAATACTGAATCGTTCATCTTCAGGTAAGCGTTTTAATTCAAAATCATGAGTCGTCGAAACGATTAAATCGGTCCCTTTTAAATCTTTAATCGAAAATGCAATGCTTAAGTGATCCCGAGAAATTTCGGGTGGAATACGCAGATCGATGAAAATTTCAATAGGCGCACCCCAGTGGAGCGTATTTTTTCTGACACCATGACTATCCCGTACAGATGCAGAAAGGATAATACCTTTATAAGATCCCCAGTGGGTGATAGGTTTTGAATCGAGTGTAATCTCGGGTCGTGAATCTGGCGGTGATATTTGTCCATTTCCGGTTATTTCACCTTGCAAGGAAGAGTCAGCCTGATTTTCGATAGGCAGTTCTGATAGTTTTGTAGATTTAGTTTTATGGCGAGCGATATTTTTATGCGTTAAATTGGATGCTTCGATGGAAGGTTGATCATTGTTAAACATATAGGCCATATAGCGCCCCGTTACTGGGAAAACATCGCCATCTTCTACGAGATACCCTTGATCAAGCCACAGGGTGCGACTGCATAGCGTCCGAACGGAAGATATGTCGTGGCTCACAAAAAGTACGGTTGTTCCTTTACTCATAATATCTTTAATACGGCGCATGCATTTTGCTACAAAACGTGCGTCACCGACTGCGAGCGCTTCGTCAACAATGAGAATTTCTGGATCAACATGAATCGCGATTGAGAAAGCTAATCGTGCCTGCATTCCGCTGGAGTAGGTTTTAATGGGTTGATCAAAAAAGTCTCCGAGCTCAGAGAATGCACGGATTTTTTCCATTTGTTCTGCGATTGCATCCCTAGAGAAACCTATAATGGCGGCATTGAGCAGTACGTTCTCACGGCCGGTAAATTCAGTATTGAAGCCTGCGCCGAGTTCAAGAATGGCTGATACACGCCCAATCACATTGACTGTGCCGATCGTTGGAGAGAGTGTTCCTGCAATGATTTGCAGTAAAGTTGATTTTCCACTGCCATTGGTTCCAATTACTCCGATGATCTCTCCTTTAGAGATTGTGAAGGATATATCACGTAATGCCCAGAATTCTCTAAAGAATTTTTTTTTACTCGCGCCAAACATTTGTAACAATCTATCTCTAGGTTTATCGTAAATGTGAAAACATTTACCTAACCCATCAGTTTGTAAAGCAATTTCAGAGGACATCGGCAAAACCTTTACGCGTTTTTTGGAACCAGGCGAAGCCAAGCCAAGCGGTAACGATTGAGAATAATGAGTAAATAATCCAAGCGCTCCAATTAAGTTCTTTACCCCAAATCATTATTTCACGTGCCTGTTCAACGATAAAGGTTAGCGGGCTAACTTGAATGAAGTAATGATATTCCTCGGGTAAAGCAGAAATTGGATAGAAAATGGGTGAGAGAAACAGTAATGCGGTTGTTAAAATTCCAATGATTTGAGTGACATCCCGTAAATAAACACCGAGCGATGCTAGGAGCCAGGTTAATCCTAGAATCATCAGAAAGAATGGGAACAACAAGACTGGTAACAATCCTATCGTGCTGGGGGGAACTCCAATAAAAATCAAGTAAAAACATAACCAAACGAACAGGCTGATAATAAGATGAAACGTTGCTGAGCCTATCGCGACAATAGGTAGTATTTCTAAGGGAAATACTACTTTTTTAACGTAATTAACATTGCCAAGCACAAGACCGGGGGCTCTGTTGATACATTCTGCAAATAGGTTGTACATCATTAGCCCAGCAAAAAGAACTAAAGCAAATTCGGTCTTGGAGTCAGTGCCCCCGATCCAGCGTGCTTTAAATACGATACTGAAAACAAATGTGTAAACGATTAGCATGAGTACGGGATTAAAGAATGACCACAATATTCCCATAATCGAGCCTCGATAGCGTCCAATGATCTCACGTTTTATTAGATTAAAAATAAGACTTCCGTGAGCCTTTAGTGATTTCAGTAAATAAAAGGGGGAAGTGGGCGGCGCTACGTGTGGATTCAATTTTTAGAAAGTTAAATGTATGCGAATACTCAATAGGCTAAAATGCACTATTGTTATTACGGGTTGAGTTAATGGCAAACACGATTTTTTTGAGTTCAAACTGGTCAAGGCATTTATGTAATGGTAGCATGCCCGCTTCTATCCCAGCAATTCGAATGGAATTGCTACTAAAATGGAACGAGTTGCAAGACCACCAAATTTTAAAATAAAGCACATAACCTATTTTTTTCAGGATGAAAATTGGTACCTGGAACGTTAATTCATTAAAAGTTCGCCTACCTCAGGTTATTCAATGGCTAGAGGTTAATCAACCTGATGTTTTATGTTTGCAAGAAACCAAATTACAAGATAGTTTCTTTCCGCTGACAGAATTATCTGCCAGTGGGTATTCATCAATTTATGTCGGCCAGAAAACCTATAATGGGGTGGCATTGCTTAGTAAGCAACCGGGTTGTGATGTCATTACAACGATTCCAAATTTTGAGGATGATCAAAAGCGAGTTGTTGCAGCGACTTATGGTGATATTCGGGTCATTTGTATTTATGTCCCCAATGGTGAAAGTGTCGATTCAGAGAAATTTCAATATAAGTTAAATTGGTTATCAGCGCTTAATCGCTGGTTGCAGGAGGAATTGGCACAATTTCCAAAATTGGTTTTACTCGGAGATTTCAATATTGCACCTGCAGATAGCGATGTACATAATCCTGAGCTATGGAAAGATCAAGTATTATGCAGCTCTCCTGAAAGGGATGCTTTTCAGAATCTTTTAAATCTCGGTTTATACGATAGTTTTCGATTGTTTGAACAACCTGGGAAATCTTATACGTGGTGGGATTATCGGATGCTTGCGTTTAGACTAAATAAAGGGTTAAGAATCGATCATATCTTGTTAAGTAAAGCGTTGACTGAAAGTTGCGAATCCTGCGTCATTGATAAAACACCCAGGAAATTAGAAAGACCTTCTGATCACACGCCGGTAGTTGTGACGCTAAAAATTGGTTAAATTCAAATGTAGTTTTTCTGAACGATTACTCAGAAGTACCCAGCCACTAGTCAGGCTAATAATCAGCACCAATCTTATAGAGTTCTAGCTCAAGCCGATCGATATCATCATCATATAATTCCATATCATCAATAATAAGCTGTAATTGTTCTTCAGGGCTGAGTTCAACCTCATCAGTTTGATTTGCACTTATCTCGGTGGGCTGCATTACCTTTTCTGATTTAGCGGATTGGATACCCCCCGATTGGTGCGTACCAATTTGTCCTGTTTCATTATGTTGCAACGAGTCATCTGCTTCCATTTGGGCTATTGAAGGTAATGCCTTAGATAGCCTTTGGGAAGCAGGTAAAACAGTCAGCGCTGGTAATTCTGCTTGCTCTGCCCCCTTCAGGTGATGATCGGAGTAAATTGTTTCGCCCCTATCACCGAAGTGTTTATAGATGCTTGGCTCAGCAAAGCAAATACTGTGAGCAACTAAGATTGCAAATAACAAGACTGTTTTCATCGTACTCGGGTATAAATATCAAAGGCTATTTAGCTCTTTGCGCAAGGCGATAATGTTTCTTTCGTGCACTGAAGCTAAATTCAAAAGTGTATTGATATTATCATTTTCAAAATCATTGATGGCAGCAGACACAGGTTGCGAACTTTCCGATTGAATTTCTTTCATTTTTATTGAAATCAACCTTAGCGAGTTAATGATGCCTACCAGTAACTCTGTTTCGATAGCCAGTTCATTTTCCAAAATCTGACGGCGATCAAAGTCACGTTTCTTTTGTTGATGGTTGTCTATCTTAGGATAAATCCGACCACTTGATAGGGACGCATGCGTTGCTTTTGCGTAATTTTTCCCCTGGGCGTTGGCGTAAGTTACACGTCCTTTATTGTCCACTGTTTTATGGATATTGGATGACGCACTCACTCGGGCCGTGATGGTAAATATCGCTAAGAGAATTAGCGTAATTGAGATAATTTGTTTCATGAATACCTCCATAATTGAAATAGCTAACAGCGAGAAAAATATCAAGTGGCGTATCTTGATATTTCCTCTATTTTCAATCAAAAAGAACTCAAGCAAACAAACAATAAACGCTTTAAATCAACCCTTTATCTATAAGCTGTAGTACATCGAAAATTCTATGGGGTGGGGTGCTGTTCGATAGAGAATGACTTCCTCCATTTTTAGAGCGATATACGCATCGATCATATCATTAGAAAACACGCCTCCCCGCGTAAGGAATTCACGATCTTTATCAAGATGCTCCAACGCTTCTTCCAAAGCATTGCAGGTCGCTGGAACTTTGGATGCTTCTTCTGGCGGTAGGTCATATAGATTCTTATCCATGGGATCGCCCGGGTGAATCTTATTTTGAATACCATCTAGCCCGGCCATCAGTAATGCTGAAAACGCGAGGTAAGGATTAGCGAGTGGATCAGGAAAACGAATTTCTATGCGGCGTTGTTTGGGGTTGCTGGCATGAGGAATTCTTATTGCTGCAGAGCGGTTGCTTGCGGAATAAGCGATATTAACAGGCGCTTCATAGCCAGAAACGAGTCGTTTATAGGAATTTGTTCCCGGATTGGTAATCGCATTTAATGCCTTGGTATGCTTAATGATCCCGCCAATATAGAATAGGGCCGTTTCAGACATGCCCGCATAGCTATTTCCTGAAAATAAATTTTTACCATCCTTCCAGATAGATTGGTGCACGTGCATTCCCGAACCATTATCTCCTACAATCGGTTTAGGCATAAACGTGGCTGTTTTGCCGTAAGAATTAGCCACATTGTGCACCACATATTTGAGCATTTGGTTCCAATCAGCACGTTTCACGAGACTATTGAAACGTGTTCCAATCTCACATTGACCAGCATTTGCAACTTCGTGATGATGCACCTCAACGTCGATTCCCATCTCTTCAAGGTATACGCACATTGCAGAACGGATATCATGCAGAGAATCGACAGGAGGAACCGGTAAATAACCGCCCTTGATAGCAGGGCGGTGTCCAGTATTACCA